>NZ_JBWVSU010000005.1:0-245287 GCF_056642055.1 Acinetobacter sp. 129952
ATACAGAATTTCAGACGCGGCAAAGCCCGGAAAGATCGACACTTCCAGTTCTTCCGCTTTCTGGCCTAACCAGCGCACTACATTGCCCAGTGAAATGACATAGTTGCCATCGTTATGCATGGTTTTAGGCACCATCCAGTGCGGTGCTTCCTGTGATTTTTCATCTGAAAGCAGGAAGAAGGTTTTATCTTCAGTCACCGGGACATTCAGCGGGGCACCCTGTTCTTTCCAGTCCGGGAACAGCTCGTTCATGGCACGCGGTTCAAGCACAGCACCAGACAGAATATGCGCACCGACTTCGGAGCCTTTTTCTACGACACAAACGGACAAATCGTTTAAGTTGTTTTCAATTGCAAGTTGACGGATTTTGATCGCAGCAGAAAGACCCGCAGGGCCTGCGCCTACGATGACGACGTCAAACTCCATCGATTCACGTTCGATGTGTTCCATGTAGGACTCCTCATATTACTATTCGGTGGCAACCATAATCATATGATTGGGTGCTGCCATAAGTGTTCTTGGTTCCTAGACACAAAAATGCTGGTGTCTTTGATAATCTGGGCTAGTATAGTTTTAAAGCCGGTTTTAGCCAATTGGCTGAAACATATTATTTTTCCGTCATTAAGGTCTTCTTTTATGGATAAGCCAGTACCCAGCACAAATCCGACGAAAAAAGTAACTTATCCCGATGATAAAAATTTAATGGATATCGCACAATACTTAAAAGATGCACAGGGCAGTCACAAAAGGTCAATACCCCCTTTGGAGCAATGGCAGCCAAAGCATTGTGGCACAATGGATCTCAAGGTTTTAGCCAACGGCGAATGGTGGCACGAAGGTCAATTGATCAAGCGTCAGCCGATGATTGACCTGTTTGCAACGGTGCTCTGGAAAGAAAACGATAAATTCTATCTAAAAACACCAGTAGAAATGATTGAAATCGAAGTTGAAGATGAACCTTTATTTGTCAATCAGGTCGATCAGGTTGAGATCAATGGAGTGACTTATCTGCAACTGGGCACAACCACGCAAGACCTGATTATTGTCGATGCTGAACATCCAATCTTTATGCGTGAATACAAAGGTGAGTTGAGGCCTTATGTGCATGTGCGTTTTGGGATTAATGCACTGATTCAGCGCGCTGCATTTTTACATCTGGTCGAGATGGGAGAGCTTGATGAAAATCCGGCAGGCGAAGCCGTTTTAAGTTTGAAAAGTGGTGATTTAGACTTGCATTTGAGCACCTGAGGTTTAAGCTTGATCGCTAGAAATTTCAAACAAGCCACCTGCAACGTTATGAGCGCTATTCAATCAATTTCCCAGCTATTAGACCCGATGCCCAATGCCACGGCAGATGCGCCGATTGGTATTTTTGACTCAGGCGTAGGCGGCTTGTCAGTCGCCCTGGAAATTGCCCGCCATTTGCCCAATGAGCGCTTTGTCTATTATGCGGATACTGCGCATGTGCCTTATGGCCCAAGAGATGATCAGGAAATTCGTGCCCTGACGGCTCAGGCGATTGAATGGCTTTATCGTCAAGGTTGTAAAGTTGCGGTGGTGGCTTGTAATACCGCTTCCGCTTTTAGTCTGGATTATTTGCGTGACTATTATGGTGAAAACTTTCCGATTATCGGTTTGGTACCTGCGCTTAAACCGGCAGTCCTGAATACCCAGTCAAAAAAGGTGGCGGTATTGGCCACGCCTGCAACCTTCCGTGGCCAGCTGATTAAAGATGTCATTTCCCGTTTTGCTGAACCGGCTCAAGTCAAAGTCCTGCCTGTGACCAGTCTGGATCTGGTGCCTTTTGTTGAGGCTGGGGAGCAGATGAGTGCAGCCTGTTTGCAGACATTAAAAGAGATTTTACAACCAGTTGTAGATCAGGGCGCTGATTATTTAGTGTTAGGATGTACACATTACCCCTTCCTAAAATCGTCAATTCAGTATATTTTTGGTCAAAAGCTGACATTAATTGACTCAGGATTCGCGGTTGCAAGACAAACGGCCCGAATTTTAATTAAAAATGGGTTATTATTTGAGCATGAGTCTAAAGAAAGCGTGAAAATTGAATTGGTGGTGAGTGGGCAGAATGCTGAACAGCTCCGACCGATTTTGCAGCACCTGATTCCGGCCGATCTAAAATGGCAGGTCAGTAATATGAGTGCAGTTTAAAACTCATTTTTATAATTTAAGAAGAAAGATATTTTGATTTTGGGGTGGCCATATTGGGTAAAGAAGCATGTGATGATGCATTTTTTACCCAAATGTACAGGAGAAGAGGATAGCCCATGCTGGATAAACGGTACCAAGTGTTCATCTCAACCTCTGGGGCAGAAATGCAACCGGAGCGTATCATTCTGTCTCAAACACTGGTAGGAATGGGGTTTTTCTCGTGGGGACTGGAACAGCGTACACCGCTGAATACTGCATTTGCACGCCGCCAGATTGATGACTGTGATTATGTCGTGATTCTGCTGGGAAGCCAGTATGGAGAGCAGTCGGTATCGGGTGTTGGCTATATGCATCTCGAATATATTTATGCAGTGACCAAGCAAAAACCGATTATTGTGTTTATGCATGATGATCCGGCATCACGTGAAAGTGCATTGCATGATGCCAAACCGGAATTACAGGAAAAATTCAAGGAATTCCGTCAACTATTACAGCAGGAAGTCGATCAGGTCTTTACTTACCGCAGCCTGCGCGATCTGGAAATGGCAGTGCGTTTTAACATGCCGCAAATGCTGGAGCGCTATCCGGTGACCGGCTGGGTGCGTCCGCAAAACACCCAGGCGCTGCATGACGAGATTGATCAGCTGAAAGCTAAAGTGGCGCAACTGGAACGCGATGGCGGAACTGCAGAAGTCGATCCATTCCTGAGCCTGCCCAAAGTGGCGATGCATGAAATTTTTTCTTTTGAATACCGGATGCATGCTTATCAGGATGGTAATTTTAAAGAAATCAAAGTCCATAAAAAACTGACTTGGGCACAATTGTTGGCGTTATTGGGTTCAACTTTTGTCAATCCGACCCCTGAAGAGTTTTTCTCGAAGCGCATGAATGAATATCTGAATGAAACCGGTCTGCAGGATGCACGGGTGCAGATGCCGCGTGCGCATGCTGTCGCGCGTGCCCAGATGAATATTCGTGCCTTGCATAGTTTAAAAATTCAAATGCGCCAGAATGACTGGATTGTGCCATCCGGTCGTGATGACCGACAGCGCATGCTGTGGCAGATCACGCCAAAAGCGCAAAAGTTGCTGGACAGCAGCTTGCTGGATTTAGATCGCACTTTTCAATATAAGTCAGCGTATTAATCCATAGAGAGAATAAATAAAAAGCTGTTAAAGTACAGGGGTTGATATCCTGACGGACGAACTGAATGTATTCTCCTGCTAAAGCGAAAGTGACGATTATATTGGCAAACTTGGGCACACCAGATGAGCCTACGATTCCAGCGGTACGCCGTTTCCTCAAGCAGTTTTTATCTGATCAGCGTGTGATTGAAATTCCCAAACCGATCTGGCAAATCATTCTGCGCTTATTCATTTTGCCCTTCCGTCCAAAGCGGGTAGCACAGGCCTATGCGCAAGTATGGGGACAGGATTCGCCGATGCGTGAAATTCTGTTTGAGCAGGTCGCAGCAGTCAAGACGCATCTCACCCAGCTGTATCCACAGTTTGAACTGAATGTGGTACCTGCCATGACCTATGGCAATCCGAATATTCAGGATGTCTTGGCACAGGTCTCCGCGCAGCCACAGGAACACGTGATTCTATTTCCCCTGTTTCCACAATATTCTGCCACGTCGACCGCACCTCTATACGATGCTGTGGCGAAATGGGTGGTTAAACAGCGTAATTTACCCGGTTTGACAGTGATCCGGGATTATTATCAACATCCTTTATTTATCCAGTCGCTGGCTCAAAGTGTACGTGATTATCAGGCAAGTCATGGTCAACCAGAGAAATTGTTGATGTCTTTCCACGGTATTCCACAGCCCTATGCTGATAAAGGAGATCCTTATGCCGACCGTTGCCGCATCACGGGCAAATTGGTGGCGGAAGCACTAGGTTTAAATGAAGATCAATATGCCATTAGCTTCCAGTCACGTTTTGGCAAGCAGGAATGGATCAAGCCCTATACCGATGTTTTGCTCGAAGATTGGGCCAAGCAAGGGGTGAAATCAATTCAAGTAATGAGTCCGGCATTTTCCGCGGACTGTCTGGAAACGCTTGAAGAGCTGGCAATCGAAAATGCCGAGACTTTTAAAGCACTCGGCGGTGAAAGCTATAGTTATATTCCGGCATTAAATAGCCGTGAAGATCATTTGCGATTGCTCAACAGTCTACTACAGGCTAATCTGGATGCATTGACACAGACACTTGCCCATTAACTTGCCCGAGGTTTTTCACCCCATGTTACAAGTCAAAATTGTTCCAGTTACTGCATTTCAGCAAAACTGTTCCATCGTTTGGGATGCGGACACTAAAGAAGCCATTTTGATTGATGCAGGGGGCGAACCTGAAAAACTGAAAGCTGAAGTTGAAGCGCTGGGTTTAACGGTTAAAGCCTTGTGGCTCACTCATGGCCATCTGGATCATGCGGGTGCGGTGGGTGCATTAAAAAAGGCTTGGAATGTACCGTTGATTGGACCACATAAAGAAGATGCCTTCTGGCTTGACATGATTCAGGAAGTGTCTGCACGTTATGGCTTCCCGATTCCGGAAAAAGTCGAAGTGACCCAGTGGCTGGAAGGTGGTGAAGTACTCAAACTCGGCAATGAAGAGTTCGAAGTGCGTTTTGCTCCAGGCCATACGCCGGGTCATGTGATGTTCTATAACAAAAATTATGACTTGTTATGGACAGGTGATGTCTTGTTCAAAGGCTCAATCGGGCGGACTGATTTCCCGCGTGGTAACCATCAACAGCTCTTAGATTCAATTCAGCGAGAATGTTTCAGCCTGCCAGATGAAACCCAATTCATTTCAGGACATGGTCCGATTAGCACCATTGGTTTTGAAAAGCAGCATAATCCTTTTGTTGCAGGTAAAGCGGGTTAAAAGCGTAAATAAAAGACCAATACCATTTGGTCTTTTATTTTTATTCTGAAAAGGGATTATTACGAAGTTGACGCGTTTGCATGTGTATGAGCCAAGCGGCAAAAGCAAAAAGCACACCCAATACAATAAATAAACTATCTTGTTGGAAAATGCCGACTCCCAACGAAAGAAGTGCGAGTAGACCAACCCCAATTAATATGATTTTTAAAATAATATAACCCATATTATTGCTCTAAAAATAATGTGAAAATTTAGAATAGAACAATAATGCTAAAGCTTTATGAATGATGTTAATTCGTGTTGCTTTATCTAAGTAATTTTATAAAATCCATATGATTTATTTACTTAATTTCGACAAGATTCTGCTTTCAGACAGAATTTTCGACAGGGAAGACATTTTATTCTTCGCTGTTGTCGGCTTGTGGTGCATCCTGAGTAGGCAAACTATATTCCTCATTGGCCCAAGCGCCTAGATCAATCATCTTGCAACGTTCTGAGCAAAAAGGACGGAATTCATTATCTTCCCATGTGGTCAGCTTGCCACAGCGCGGACAGTTTAAAGTGGTAGGCATGGGACGACTCCAAAGAAAAATAAAGGTTCGATTAGGCAAATATAGCCGCACTTGTTAGACTTATGCGGTTTTTATTAGTTTGATCTGATTATGCCGATTCGTCAATTTCAAGCACAGCGTATGCATGCGCCCCGTGATTTTCAAAGCATCAGTCCTGAACCGGTCTGCGTCGAAGTGGGAGCGGGTAAAGGTAAACATGCCTTGTTATTCAGCAAGAACAATCCCGATACTCAACTGATTGCAATTGAACGTACCCGTGAAAAATTTCTGGCGATGCAAAAACAGCATGCTGTTGAGGGTCAAACTAATTTACAAACCGTTCATGCCGATGCTTTACCGTGGATCGTACATGCACTGTATCCGCAGCAGGTAGAACAATTCTTTATTTTATATCCAAATCCTGAACCGCATAATCCGGCACAGCGCTGGGTCAATATGCCATTTTTTGAGTTTCTACTTTCACGCCTGAAAACCGGGGGAACGATTACTTTGGCCAGTAATATTCCTGCCTATATCGAAGAAGCAGAAATACAGGTGCGAGAGCTCTGGAAGCTGCCTTTTGTCAAAGAAGTGATTGCTGCAGATTCGGCGCGCACCCATTTTGAAATTAAATATCTGGAACGCGGCGAATTATGCCAGCAACTAATCATCAGCAAGCCTGAAAGTTATGTGACACGTTTTGATGATTTCCAGCCTTTGCAAGGGCAGAATGCCACCGTCTCGGAATAAGCAGATGAGCAAACGCATTGCTATTGTGGGCACAGGCCCCGCAGGCTTAATGGCAGCAGAAGTGCTCAGTCAGTTTGATTATGAGCTGCATGTCTATGAGCAAAAACCGTCTGCTGCGCGAAAATTCCTGATGGCAGGCAAGACCGGCCTGAATATTTCCCATGCCGAGCCTGTGCCAGAGTTTGTACAACGTTATGATCAGGTGGAGTGGTTGTCCCCTTGGATCAAACAGTGGGATGCGGTCTGGATTCAAGACTGGATGAAACAGCTCGGTATTGAACCTTATATCGGTTCATCTGGCCGGGTATTTCCCACAGAGATGAAAGCCGCGCCCTTGCTGCGTGCCTGGCTCAAGCGTTTGGCCAGTCATGGTATCCAGTTTCATTACCGACATAAAGTCAGCCAGTTGCAGCAGCAACAGCTTGAGCTGCATGATCTGAAAAATAATGAACATCGCACTGAACATTTTGATGTCATTATTCTGGCTTGTGGGGCAGTGTCCTGGTCAGAGTTGGGTAGTGATGGGGCATGGCAAGCCTGGCTGAAAACGGATGAAATTGAGCCATTTCAGGCCAGTAATGCCGGAGTGGAATATCCCTGGTCTCGGTTTATGCAGCCAGTCTTTGGTCAACCGTTAAAGCGTGTCGAGGCATGGGTTGGGCAAGGTGAAAAGACCATCGGCGATATCGTGATCAGTCATTATGGTCTGGAAAGTGGTCTGATCTATAAGCAGGGTCGTGGCTTACGCGAGCAACTAAAACAGGGGAAGCCTATGCAGCTGCATCTGGACCTATTCCCAAATCAAAGCATCGAACAGCTTGCGCAAAAATTACAGCCAAGTAAGAAGCAGTCTTTAACTAATGTCTGGCGTAAAGCCGGATTGGACGGTGCTAAGGCGGCTTTAGTACGGGAATTGCTAGACAAAGCAGTATGGCAAGATGCTACTGCATTAGCCAAAAAAATTAAACATTTGACCCTTCCACTCAGCGGCTTCCGCCCGATTGAAGAGGCGATTAGCTGTGCGGGTGGCGTCAAGCGTGAAGTGTTGTCAGAACAGCTACAATTGAAATCTAACCCACATGTATTTCTTTGCGGAGAAATGCTGGACTGGGATGCACCGACCGGCGGTTATCTACTGACAGCCTGTTTTGCCACAGGGCGTGCAGCGGGTGAAGGTGCGCATCAGTTTCTGACAGCAGATTAAGTCATTTTATAGCTAGGATGATCTAGTATTTATACTGAATGCAGACTCAACAGATCCGGCCTTGTTCATTCACGCTGTTTTAAAGCTGCCAGTTCAGCTTAGATTATTTTTGTATTTTATCTAAGCTGTGTGCCAATCTAGCATCCTAGACTATTCCTTCACTTGCCGGGAAGCGGGTTCTTTCTTGGCGAGATCCGGATATTGCGAACGCCAGCGTTCCAGTTGTTCTTGGGCGTGTAGATATTTCCCTAGACCTTTGACATTCTCACTGGCTTCATTCACGGGTGTAGCTTGAGTCTTGGGAGTATTGAGTAATTTGTCCTGATGTTCCCAGTATTGATACATTAAGCCCTGAATATAACGGCCCTGTTCGGTTTTCAGTTCTAAAGCCTTCAACATATTCAATGCTGACTGGACATGATCACGCTGACGTTGCTGGACAAATTCTTCTGTCATATTTTCATCATCGCGCATGCTGTTTAATTCTTTTTCCAAGTCGCTGCTCATTTCCTGAAAGCGCTGTTCATAATCCGTCAATGCAGCAATATCATGCGGATCATCAGCAGTTTTAGGGAAGTCTTTCAGTGGCTCGGTTTTCAGCTCCTGCATGACTTGATCTGAAGCCGTATTATCTGTTGTCGCTTCAGTCGGAGTTTCGGTCGTTTTCTGGTCACATGCCATCAGCAGCATGGCCGCAGCGAACAACAGCGTTCGTGTCATTCCTGGTATTTTATGCATGATCGCCTCCTGTTTTTAATTACTTTTCTTGAACACATACATATGGGTGACATAAGGAAAATCGATCATTTCCTCTGCGCTTTTGGCTGTATATTGCTGGATGATCTGTTCAAATTGTTGTTTTAACTGTGCCTGCTGCTGTTCAGGCATGGCTGCAATAAAACTAGTCGAGAGCAGCCGCTTGGATACCACCTGCTCGACACTGCCATGCTGTTGCTGGGTCATTGTGGTTTCTGCATAGGGCTGAAATAGCGTTTGCTGTGCAAAGACCTCGCGCCAGGTGCCGCTATGATAGCGCGGCGTATCGCCTTCCAAGGGGGCAATACAATCGGCCAAGGCCTGAACCCAGTCGATCCGAGTATCGCGCTGATTCCAAATTAACACCAGATAACCCTGCGGTTTGAGTACCCGATCTAATTCTTGTAAGGTAGCAGAATCGGCAAACCAGTGAAATGACTGTGCACAAAATACCGCATTCAGGCTATGATCAGGCAGGGGAAGTTGATGGCTAACGCCTTCAATTGCATGAATGTCCGGATGCGCCTGTTTTAATTGAGCCAGCATTTCCGGGACAGGATCAATTGCGATAATGTGCTTACTGAGCGGGCGTAAATAGGGGATAAACTTGCCGGTGCCGCTGCCCAAATCCAGAAGATGCGCATCTACAGGCAAAGCCAGCGTTTCACTCAGCCATTGGCTGATTTCTGCCGGATAGTCGGGACGCACTTGCTGATAGAGCTCAGCCGACGCACTAAAACCCCGTTTTGCTGCAGGATGTAATGATTGTGTCATATTTTGCGCTTTTTAATCTTTTTGATCGATATAAAATAGCATATTCACTTTTTTGACAGCGTTCATTGACTGAATTGTTGTGGAAGGGTTCGATTTACCAGCACGGGAAAGTTATGGACAAGCAGATTGTTTTTGAAGATGAACATATACGCGCGATTTTTATGCCGGGCTCTTCTTCAGAACTGATTTTTTCATTTGGCGATTTGATTACCCGTGCCAAGGGCCTCAACATCAATGCAGAAAAGTCACTGGCGAAATTCGAGTTTAATGTACTTGGTATTATGCCCAAGCATAAATCCTGGTTTCCACAAGGTTCCATGTGGAACATGTTGCAAGCCATCGCAGATCTGATTGAGCCGTTTCAGCAGCGTATTGCCTATGGCGGTTCGATGGGCGGCTATGCTGCGATCAAGTATTCCCGTGCCTTGGGCGTACAACGGGTGGTGGCGATGGTGCCGCAATACTCGATCGATCCGGAAGATGTACATGATGCCCGTTATAACATGTTCTATCAGCCAGAGCTGAATACAAATATGCGGGTTGCAGCCGAAGATATCGACAACACCTGCGAATATATTATTGTCTATGATCCTTACTGTGCCGAAGATCGTGCCCATTATCTGAAATTAGAGGCGCTGATTCCGCATCATCATGTGCTGCATTTACCTTTTACCGGACATGATGCGATCGCAGTTTTGGCCAGTTCCGAATTGCTCTATGACTTTTTGGTGCATGAATATGAGCCAAGCTATTTCTATCAGAAAATGCGCCGGGTCAAGAAAAACAGCAAGTTCTATTATCGCAAGGTGATTGAAAATGTCTTGCCACGACACCGCATGGCTTTGGGACACATTCTGAAAAATAACGATCTGCAACTGGATAACCAGTTTTTTGATGCCAGCCAGAAACAGGTGATTTTGCGGGAACTGTTACGCAATAAACAGGTTGATCAGCATGACCTGCTCAAACTGGGCATTCATGTGAATTTGCCGCAGGAAAATCGTCAGCTGTTATTGGACCACTATGGACATGGTCTGGTATTTAATGTCATCAGCCATAAAATCGAAAGTTATGCAGAAGGTGCAATTGCCCTGAACCATAAATTTCTGATTCCGATTTATGCCAAAGGTAATGGTTTATTGAGTATTAATCTGAATGATGAACGTTATTTGGTGGTGATGAATGACCGGCATATCATGAAACTGATCAAGGAACAGGATGAGCTTAGTCTGGGCATGCACCCGATTTTAATGAAGCGTTATAGCGATTTTTATATGTTTAGCTATAAGCAGCTGAATCTGAGTACCAATGAGTATGGTGCTGCTGCTTTTATCGACGATAGTGACAAAAATACGCAGTTTGTGACGCACAGTGAGATAAGTTAACTAAAAATTTTTATAAAAAACAATTACTTGACTTGTGATGAGCTTGGCATAATATAGAGATAAGCGGTATAAATAATAAACCAATTATATCGTTCCCGATGGTTGAAACGAAGAAGGGGATCTCTATGATGCAAGTATGTTTTATCTTCGGTTTGGTTCTACCTAATCTGGCGCATGCAGAAACTGTGCATCCTGCAGTGATCATGGTCAGTGCGTCCATCATCTTTATGATTATTCTGTCTGTGTATGTGGTGTATCGAATTCGCAAGTCACTACGTAATCATATGGATAAACCGCTGGATTAATTGCATCAGGCTGGAAACAGGTTGAAAAGCCTCAATGACTTGTTTTAAATGACAGACATAAATTGTCAAACAGGATTGAGGGAACAGCCATGAAAGCCGTTTATTTAGACTATGCTTCTTTAGACCAGCAGGATTTGGACTTTCAGGCACTGCATGCAGTATTTGATTCACTAGTTTTGTATCCGGCGACCTCGGCTGCCGAGATTGCATCCCGTGTAGCTGATGTCGATGTTATCATTACGAATAAGGTGATGATCGGTGCAGCTACGATTCAGCAATGCCCTCAACTCAAACTCATTTTAATCTCTGCAACCGGCACCAATAATGTCGACCTTGAGGCGGCCAAAGCGCAAGGGATCGTCGTGTGTAACTGTCAGGCTTATGGCACTTCGGCAGTCGCGCAGCATACCATCATGTTGATGCTCAATCTGGCGACTTCATTCCTGTCTTATCAACGTGCATTAGAACAAGGCGAATGGCAAAAAGCCAGTCAGTTCTGTTTGCTGGATGCGCCAATTGTCGAGCTGGCCGGAAAAACATTGGGCATTGTGGGTTATGGCGAACTGGGCCATGCGGTGGCGAAACTGGCCGAAGCCTTTGGCATGAAAGTGCTTATTGCCGCGCTGCCAAATCGTCCGGCGGATGCATCTCGTGCGCCATTTGCCGAGCTACTTCCTCAAGTCGATTTTTTAACTTTGCATTGTCCACTCACTGAAGATACCCACCATTTAATCAGTCATACTGAGCTGGATACAATGAAAAGCAGCGCATTTTTAATTAACTGTGCGCGTGGCGGAATTGTCGATGAAGCGGCATTGGCTGAGGCTCTGCGTGCAGGCAAGATTGCCGGTGCAGCGACAGATGTTCTAACGGTAGAACCACCGAAACAGGGCAATGTGCTGCTCGACTCTACGATTCCCAACCTGATTGTGACACCGCATAATGCCTGGGGTAGTGTCGATGCACGGCAGCGTATTGTGAACCAGATGATAGAAAATGTTCAGGCTTTTAAAAATGGCCAGCCAATTCGACAGGTGAATTGATTTTTATCATTCTGTCGAAGTGAATCTTTTCTGCTAGAAAATATAAAAAAGCCCATCACGGGCTTTTTTTATCAATCGGTTACCGCATAACTGGTAGCTGATCCTGACTGGGGTTGAGTCTGTGGTGTATTTGGGTTTTGCGTCGCACTCGACTGGCTTAAAGGCTGCTGCACGATAGGTGCCTGTTGTGAATTTCCACGCCAGACTTCTTTGGTCTGCTGGATTTTCTGACCGGTTTGTTGGGCTGCCTGAGTTGCACCCTGATCTACTTTTTGCAGTGTATCCGAGGTTGCAGATTTGGTATTGCTCCAGGCCCGGTCTACCCCCGGCTTGATTTTGGCAATGCCTTTTTCCGTTGCTTCACCGACTTTCTCAGCAGTATTAATCACGCCTTCCTGTGCTTTATAAGCAAAGACATGCAGCAGGTTCGGATTTTCACCATAAGGCTTAACCGGTTTAGCAGACTGAGTCGTGGTTTGTGCGAATGCTGGAACAGAAAGCATTAAAGCTGTCGTTAAAATAATTGGGGTTTTGATATTCATTATGGATCGACCTCGAATTCGTCTAAGTGCGGTCTGAGTTTGTTTTTCAGTGTAACGGATAATGGGCCAAAAACAATGAATATCCTGTGAAGAGTGCAGAGCTTTCAGGTGGATCTGTGCCGAAATATTGTAATTTTTAAAGAAAGGGCAGTAGAAATTAGCCCAGGTGTCGAATTGATTTTTAGCAAAATAAAAGCCCTGTTCTTAGACTAGAAACAAGGCGATTTTTTTAGTCACATTGTGTCAGGGCATCTTTGGCGAAATGTTCGCGTAAGCTGACAAAGTTCTTTTGTACGCCTGCATCGTGCAGGTCAAATTTTTGTGCAGTGCTAGTACCGTCGCGCTGGAAAGTCGCTGAGCCGGCATCGATTAGAGTCATACCTTTAAATGACCATTGTTCAATGACACGGTTATTGCCAATATCGCCGGTGAATTCAATCACGCATTTGTCGAGAAATTTGGTCAGTTTTGCCTTGTTGTTGGTGGTAGCTGGAACAACTTCGAGGTTTTGGACTTCCTGTAAGACGCCAACCTGAAGCTGTGGGATTTTTGGTGCAGATGTACAAGCTGTAACTGCGATACTCGCAAGACCAGTCAGAATGAGTGTTTTAAATTTCATATGATTCTTTCTTGTTGAGTGTTGTTAGGTTGAGTATAGGGAATTGTATGAAATTTCGCTACTTGGATATTAAATCAAACATACAGAACAGCCGAACCGATCTCTACTCCTAAAATAAGAACCTTTATAACCTAAAAGAGTAAGCATATATTGTCGCAGTAAATCACTTACATTGTGTAAGTCTTCAATTGCTGTTTGTGAATAAGTAGGATCTGAGAATGCTAATAAAATACCTTCGTGAATGATTTTATTTCGCTTTTTTAAAATAGTACTTATCTCAGCTCGTCGAATTCTAATAAATTCAAACATCCTTCTCGTCATTTCACTAGAACCACATTTTCTATACTTTTTGTGTATCCATAAACCAGTGTTTTCATCAAAACAATACTCAGTTTTGTCAGGGCATAAATGATTAAGATTTGGATAAGTTGGATGAGAAAAAGATCCACCTTTTTCTTTGTATCCCTGATCTTTGGCAAAAGTATATTTTAGATTTTCAATTAATACGTAATGCAAAATGAGTTTCGATTCTAGTGCTAAATGATACTTGTTGCCTTCACATAAATATCCAAAAACAGTGGTTAAAAGACGAGTAGCTTTAATTTTTATAAATCTTTCATAGATTTGTTCAATAAAGAATTTTATGCATTTTCCTCTATTTTCAATAATGTATTTCGGGGGATTAATTAGGATAGCTGAGCAATTTAAGGATTCTATTTTTTGGTTGCTTATTTTGTAGTTACAGCGATAAATTGGACATTGTTGGGCAAAAGATAATAGCCAACATATATTATCTATTGTTTCTAAAACTTTTTCGATTTCTTCTTTAGGAATATTGTTAATACTGACAGTAGTAGTGATTAATGTTTGATTGCAAAAATTAATAGGTTTTAGATTAATATCATGTTGTTTGAATTTAAAACTATAACCATTGCAGGTTATGATCGTCGTATCTTTATATCCATGACCTGAATCATTAACTGAAAACTCCTCACCAGTCATAAACAGATTTATAAGATCAGCTTCTAAATTTATCATTATCCATTTTTTATGAAAAACCCCACTAATTTATAGCGGGGTTTTGTTTAAACTTCAAGCAATTAAAGCTTAGTGCTGTAACACCGAAATATCAGCCACTTTTGTAAACAAGTCACGAAGCTGAGCAAGCATACGTAAACGGTTTGCTTTCAGGTCAGCATCATCAGCCATCACCATTACGCCGTCAAAGAATGCATCCACTGGCGCACGAAGAGCAGCAAGTGCAGACAACGCAGCAGTGTAGTCTTTAGCAGCAAATAACGGCTCAACCACAGGCGCAATTTTAGCAAGTTCAGCGAACAATGCTTTCTCAGCATCTTCAACCAGATTCGCTTCAACCACAGCACCTTCAGGTGTTGCTTCTTTTGCAAGAATATTCGCAACACGCTTGTTGGCAGCAGCAAGGGCAGCAGCTTCAGGCAAGGCACGGAAGTGATTGACCGCATTGACACGCTTGTCAAAATCAAGCGGTGATTTAGGCGATAACGCTTGAACTGCTTGAATCACATCAACTGCAACGCCTTGATCTTCGTATTTGGCACGGTAACGACCTTCTAAGAATGCAACAGCATCATTTAAAGTCTTGTCGTGATCTTTCAATACATCGCCATAAGCAGCTAAAGCAAGTTTGATCAAATCTTCAATTGATACATCAAGTTCATTTTCAGTGACTAGACGTAAAATACCAATCGCAGAACGACGCAGTGCAAACGGGTCTTTAGAGCCTGTAGGCGCTTGACCAATACCAAAAATACCCGTCAAAGTATCTAAACGATCCGCAAGGGCAATGGTTGTACCTGTTTTGGTTTTCGGTAAAACGTCACCCGCGAATTTAGGTAAATACTGCTCGCCTAAAGACTCAGCAACTTCATCATTTTCGCCTTCAAGACGTGCGTAGTAAGTCCCCGCGATCCCTTGAAGTTCAGGGAACTCACCCACAAGTTCAGAGGTTAAATCACATTTTGCAAGAAGCGCTGCTTTTTCAGCATCTTCCGCTTTTGCACCTGTAATAGGCGCAAGTGCCACAGCCAATTTTGCAATACGTTCAGACTTGTTCCAAAGCGTACCCAATTCAGCTTGGAATACCATGTTTGCAAGTTTCTCTTTACGAGATGCAAGCGGTTGCTTTTGATCTTGTAAGAAGAAGAATTCAGCATCTGACAAACGTGGACGAACCACTTTCTCGTTACCTTCAATAATTTGTGTCGGGTCTTTCGACTCGATGTTTGACACAGTAATGAAGTAAGGTTGAAGTTTATTGTCAGCGTTCACTAAGCAGAAGTACTTCTGGTTGTCCTGCATCGTGGTGATCAATGCTTCTTGAGGAACAGCAAGGAAGCGTTCTTCGAAGCTTGCACGAAGCGCAACAGGCCATTCAACGAGTGCAGTCACTTCGTCACGAAGATCCGCAGGGACAATTGCAATGGCATTCACTTCATCAGCAAGTGCTTTGACTTGTTGATCGATGATGGCTTGACGCTCTTCAAAAGACGCTACAACGTAAGCCGCTTTTAACTTCGCTAAGTATTCGTCTGCATGCGCTAAAGTGATTGCTTCAGGTGCATGGAAACGGTGGCCATAAGTCACGTTAGCTGCTTTGTGGTCTTGAATTGTTGCATCAACCACATCGTTGTCTTTCAACAACACAACCCATTTCACAGGACGTACGAATTCAGTACGGCTTGCCGCAGAACGCATACGTTTTGCGATTGGAAGATTATCCAATGCATTTTGTAAAATTTGTGGCAATAAAACGTCAAGGCTTTGACCTTTCACGTCTTTCAAATAGCATACTTTTTCAACTTTACCGGCTTGGAAAGTTGATACTTGATCTACTGTGATGCCTTGACCACGCATAAAGCCATCAAGTGCTTTCGTCGGGTTACCTTCAGCATCAAAGGCTGCTTGTTTAGCAGGGCCGTCAAAACGTTTTTGTGTATCAGCTTGCGCAGCATCAACATTGACGATTTTAAGTGCAAGACGACGCGGTGCTGCATAAGCTTCGATCGAATCAAACGCTAAGCCAGCATCTTTTAAGCCTTTAACGGTTTCTGCATGTAGTGCATCACGTAATTTTTTCAGGCTTTTTGGTGGAAGTTCTTCACAACCCAATTCGAACAAAACGGTATGTTTAGACATTATTTGCTCTCCTTGTTTGCTTCTTTCGCTTCTGCTTCAACTTGCGCTTTTAATTGTGCCAACACTTCATCACGTAATGCAGGTTCAGCCATTGGGAAACCAAGTTCCGCACGTGCTGCTACATAACTTGTTGCAATAGAACGTGCCAATGTACGTACACGTAAAATGTAACGCTGACGTTCAGTCACAGAAATCGCGCCACGCGCATCCAATAAGTTGAAGCTGTGTGATGCTTTCACGACTTGCTCATATGCAGGAAGTGGAAGTTTCGCTTCGATCAAACGTGTTGCTTCAGCTTCGTAGAAATCGAACAATTCAAACATTTTTTCAACGTTGGCATATTCAAAGTTATAGGTCGATTGTTCCACTTCATTTTGATGGAACACATCGCCATACGTTACCGTACCGAACTGACCTTTGGTCCAAACCAGATCATAAACTGAATCTACACCCTGCAAGTACATGGCAAGACGTTCAAGACCGTAAGTGATTTCACCAGTCACTGGGTAGCATTCAACACCACCGACTTGCTGGAAGTAGGTGAACTGAGTCACTTCCATACCGTTTAACCAAACTTCCCAACCTAAGCCCCAAGCACCCAGTGTTGGAGATTCCCAGTTATCTTCTACGAAACGAATATCGTGAACTAAAGGATCAATACCGATCGCTTTTAATGAATCGAGATAAAGCTGCTGGATATTGTCCGGGTTTGGCTTAAGCACCACCTGGAATTGATAATAATGTTGCAAACGGTTCGGGTTTTCACCATAACGACCATCTTTCGGACGACGTGACGGTTGAACATAAGCGGCATTCCAGGTTTCAGGACCCAGCGCACGAAGGAAAGTCGCAGTGTGGAATGTCCCTGCACCCATTTCCATATCATAAGGTTGCAAAATGACGCAGCCTTGCTCCGCCCAGTAAGTTTGTAAGGCAAGAATTAAGCCTTGGAAGGTATCAATATGCGATATGGCGCGACTCATGGTCATCCACTTAAAATTAGAGAAAAATTGTGCTCAATTATAAGGACTTTGCAGGGGAGTGGCAAAGGGTTAATGTAGGGATACTTTTCTGAAAAAAATAAAACAGGCTTAAAGGATACGCGGCATTTAGAAGCTTACTGCGATTTTAGCTGTACTGGCCGATACAGGCTGATCTGAAAATCAGGAATAAATCAGATGTATGGCATGCTGTTAAGCGGAGAATCATAAAGTTCAACGGATCTCATACGATTGCGACTCTAAAATTAGTTTAATATTCACGCAATATAATAATGCTTAAAAATAAGGAACTTCATGACCACTTACCAAATTCAATGCCATTTAAAATACAAGGTCGTGCAACCGACAGAATTTATTTTTATGCTTCAGGCGGCACATCATCCTGATCAGAATATTCTCGAAGAAAAACTTAGCTTTAATCTGCCCGTAGCATGGCATGAATTCCAGGATACTCAGCATCAAAACCGTCATGTTCGGCTACAGGTCGAACCCTGTGAGGCTTTTGAGCTGAATTATACGGCGACAGTGGTTCGTCAACCGAGCCTCTCTCTGGAGCTACAGCAAGGTCTGAAAGAAGTGGCCATTCCTGAGCTGCCCGATGAAGTATTGCCTTATTTATTGGCCAGCCGTTATTGTAATTCGGATTTATTACTGGAAATGGCGAAACGCTCATTTGGCTGGATGACGCCGGGTTATGCGCGGGTCAAAGCGATTGAACAATGGATTTATAACAATATATTTTATGTTTCTGGCAGCACGGATCAGTTTAGTACTGCAACAGATGTGCTCATCCATCGGGCGGGCGTCTGTCGTGACTTTGCTCATTTAGGTATTGCGCTGTGTCGCGCTTTAGGCATTCCAGCACGCATGGTGGTCGGTTATGTCGAAATTGAAAAGTTTTTACCCGATTTTCACGCCATTTTTGAAGCTTATTTAGAGGGTGGGTGGGTACTGTTTGATCCGACCCGTTTGGCTCCAGTCGAAAATCTCATTCGGATCGGCACTGGAATCGATGCCGGAGATGTGGCATTTTCAACCTATTATGGTGAGGTTGAACTGTTAAAAATCCAGCCCCTGATTCAAACCTGAATGAACGAGTAGGCCATAATAAAAACGATCTAGAAAATATCTAAGCAAAATGGTTTAAAAGGATTTATTCCATTTCAGAAGTAGGCGGAGATAGCACAGCCCCTATAAAAAATCTTGCTGAGTATTTTTAAGCTAAGCGAAATATTGTTTTAAAAAGCCTGCATTCGCGAATGATGAAAAGATGTAAAACACAGATGCCTTTCATCGGGCTTGGTTCTATAATGCCCAAAATCTATAAACAATAAGATTAGGCGCACTGTGTTTCACTCCCATCTCGACTGGCTCAATACCTTAAAACCGAATTTCAAAGTTCTTCCACTCAAAGACCGTTTGCTCTGCGGAGTTGGAGCACTATTGGGTTTGGTGGTTTCATCTTTGTTGAGTTTATGGATTCTGGGGGATTTTGAAGCCTGGTATATTGCCCCGATGGGCGCATCCTCGGTATTACTGTTTGCAGTGCCAGCCAGTCCTCTGGCACAGCCCTGGAATATTCTGGTCGGAAATACCATTGCTGCGGTGATTGGCGTGAGCTGTGCCTTGTTGATTGCCAGTCCGACTGAGGCTTTTAGTGTAGCCGTGGCCTTGGCGATCGTCCTGATGATGACCACAGATTCCCTGCATCCACCGAGTGGCGCCGTAGCGATTACCGCCGTGCTGGGTGGCCAGCCAGTACATGAACTGGGTTATGCCTTTGTATTTTATCCGGTGCTGCTCAATTCAATTCTGCTGATGATCATCGCCATTGTATTTAACCGGATGATTGGAAAGGATTATCCGCAGCAGGCGCAACTAAATACCCGCTCCAAAGATCCTACGCCCACCCAGAAAGTCACCATTCAACCGCAGGATATTCAGGAAGTCCTGGATCAGCGTACCGAGCTGCTGGACATCAGTGAATATGACCTGCAAAAAATTATTCTGGAGGCACAAAACCGCGCCAATGCGCGTGCAGTGCATGAATTTAGCTGCCAGGATATTATGACGAAGGATGTGGCAACGTTGCATGAAAATGATGATATCCAGCACGCACTGGACAAATTCAAGCAGATGAACCTAATGAGCCTGCCCGTCGTTAATGCCGATGAACAACTGGTCGGTACACTGGCAATGTATCAGGTGGTGGAATGGTTCAAACGCGCTGCCGATGTCCGTAGCAGCTGGGAGCATCAGGTCAAACATATCATGACCCGTAAGGTGATTACGGTACAGCCTTTACAGCCGATTCAGGATCTGGTTCCGTATTTTGTCGAGCGTTCCTTCAACTATATTCCGGTGGTGAGCGAGCAGAAATTGGTGGGAATTATCAGTCGGGCAGACATGATTGCCGCACTGAATCAGGAACTGAATCATTTTAAAATGAAAGCTTAAAACCGGATTAAAATGGAATATAAGCGACCATGCCTGATCAGGTCTGGTCGGCTTGCCAGCTGAGAAAACTGTAAAACAGTGCCATCGTCAGGGAAAAATACAGCAGAAACAAAAAATGAGTACTCAAAGCTTCGCTTGGAGGATGCGAGATGTAGGCCAGAATCAGGGTTCCCAGTATGCAGCTTAGTAAAATCGTGAGGATATTAAACAGCTGATAATGGCGTAGCAGCAGGTGAGTCACTAATAGGAAAGGGAAGACCATCATCCAGTAAGTCAGGCAGACAAAAAAGCTAATCAAAAGCGCTGAAAACAGGCTTCTGAAAATGGAGAAAACCCCATAGCTGGCTTCATTAAATAGCGCATAAGGGAATAAAACTACAGCGATGATCAAAGGGGCAAGCGCGAGGTTAAGCGTCATTTTCCAGGGAGAACTCTGGATCGGTTGAGAGATTAAGTGAAATATCCTGGCCAATATCTGTTTGCCACTTTTTGATGTTTTTAATATAGGGACTTTATCTTTATCATTGTTAAATACATATCATTTTTCGATGAGAGAAAGATTTAACATATAGGCGATTAATACGACAAAGCACACCGGAGTGTGCTTTGTAGATGGTGTGATGCTTAAACTTTAATGATTAAATAAAGAACCAGTAAATAAACAGTGAAATAATAAAGATACACATAATATTCAGTACAAAACCGACTTTCATCATTTCGCTTTGCTGGATATGACCGGTTCCAAAAACAATCGCATTGGGCGGGGTAGCTACCGGCAGCATAAAGGCACATGAGGCACCAATACCAATGACAATCACCAGAATTTCTTTGGGCATGCCCATCTGATCCGCAATTGCGGCAAATACTGGTACCAGCAGGGCAGCCGAAGCGGTATTACTGGTAAATTCAGTCAGGAAGATAATAAAAGTAGCGACTACAAAAATAATCATCAGCGGGGAGGCATCGCCAAAGGCATTGGCCAGAGTTTGCCCCAGTACTAGCGAACTGCCTGAATCCTTCAGAATGGCACTCAAAGTCAGACCACCACCAAATAGGTACAAGACCCCCCAGTCGGTATTTTCTGCAATCTGTTTCCAGCTTGCGGTACCCAGAATCACCACCATACAGGCAGCCAAAATTGCAATCCAGGTATCCGGCTGGGAAATACCAAAAATTTCGGTGAATTTTTTACTGAAAATCCAGGCAATTGCAGTACAGAGAAAGAGGATCATGGTGGCTATACGGGTGCCGGTCCAGGGAATGTCTTCGGTCACAAATTGTACTTTATGATTTAGTTTTGGACGTAGTACTAGATATAAACTGACCAGCATGGCGGGAAGAATAATGAACATCATCGGCAAGCCGATTTTCATCCAGTCGGCAAAATCATAGCCAAGTGCCTTGGCGGCAATGGCATTCGGAGGTGAACCGACCATGGTGCCCAGTCCGCCAATACTGGCTGAATAGGCAATGCCGAGCAGGATAAAGACAAAAGTTTTACGATCCTTGCTGACATCCAGATGTGAAAGCAAGCCTAAGGCCAAAGGCAGCATCATGGCAGCAGTCGCCGTATTGGAAATCCACATGGACAGCAGCGCCGTCACCACAAAAATCGCCAGTACAGAAATGCCCAGATGCCCTCTGGACATGGAGATGATCCACATGGCAATTTTCCGGTCCAGTTTCTGGATATGCAACGCCGTTGCCAGCGCAAAACCACCAAAAAACAGGAAAATGACAGGATCGGCAAAAGTGGCCAAAGCGGCTTGTGTGGTAATCGGAACCAGTTCCTCACCAGAGGCCATTGGCATGGCCAGCAATACCGCCATCACGGGGATGAGTAAAGCTGTAATCGTGATATGAATGGCTTCAGTCAGCCATAAGATACCGATAAAGGCTAAAAGGGCCAGTCCTTTATTGGCATTCTGGTCATAGGGCAGGTAAAGATATAAGCCATAGGCTACGATGGCTGCGACAAGAATAAGGATCCAGCCTTTCAGCAGTCCTTTGGGCATGGCATTGGTCGGGGTAGCTAGGTTGGTCTGAGTCATATGCTCTCCTTGCAAGGTGTTTATTTACGTCATTTTTATATGCCAGCTTTGAATTTGTAATTTTGATTTGTTTAAAAAATATCCTATTTAAAGATACTATAACCAGATTGTTGCAATAATCCAGCACTTTGCCAGAGAGCATACAAGCCCAAACCCAGAAGTAAAGCCAGGACAATCCATTTGAAGTGCTGCTGAGATAAACGATGGCGTATTTTGCCTCCAATCCAGACACCAGCAAGGGCGAATAAGCTGATCCCGATCAGAATATGCTGTTGATGGGTTTCCAGTGTGATCAGAATTGGAAACAGTAAAACCAGCTGGATCAGTTTACCGGCAATGAAATTGAGATTACTGATAATGACAATATCTGTTTTAGAGAGTTGGCAACTCATCAGATACATCATCAGAAAAGGTGCCATGGCATTGGTTGCACCTCCAATAATGCCGGCCAGTAAACCAAAACAGAGCATGCTGGAAATATGCGGACTAACTTGTAAGGGGCGTGCCCGTAACTGGTCCAAGACATAAAATATAATTACCAGACCCAATAACAGTTTTAAATAAGCCTCATTTAGCCAAAGTAATAGCTTGACCCCGAGTACACTGCCGACCAGGCTACTAAGCATTAATGGCCAATAACGTTTTATATAATAGCCAATACTATTCAACAGGCTATGCGCAGGGTCAGCATTCAGCATGATCAGATTCAGCAGCAGGCAGGGCAGAATGACAAGCGTAACCGCGATACTAAGCGGATATGCACTGGACAGAACAGCCGTACTCATCATGGGAAAGCCAAAGCCGCTTAAACCATGCAGCAGGGCTGCTAAGGCACAGAGCCACAGCATCATCCATTCTGCCTGAGTCATGTGAAATCCATTTCAAAAATTGGAATCTTGAACTTATCGTGAATTCAACTAAGAAAGAAAGTGAAAAGCTGTAATACAGCAAAGAAATAACAAAAAATATAGGCAAAAAAAGCCACGATAACTTGGGGAAATTACCGTGGCATCAAAATTTCATCCCATTTAACCGGGGTGAAAGAGGAAGCTCTGCGATGAAACTGGTTAAGAACGCTTGTTAAAAATGACTGTACAGCTTAATAGCGTTTATCCTGATTCACTGTACGCACAGGATTTTGATAGCCCTGAGGTTGATGAACGCTGTCATGATCAATTCTGTACTGTTTTTTCGGCATGATTAACCACAGCACGAGATAAACCAAAATACCCGGGAATGCGGCACTCATGATTGAAATCACCACAAAAATCAGACGTAATAAATTCGCGTTCCAACCAAAACGTTCAGCAATACCACCCATCACACCTGCAATCATGTTTGAGCGGTTAGAGCGATATAAACCAACATTGGCCATTAAAATCTCCTGATTAAAAATAGGTTTGAATCCTAAAACGGATCCATACTTAAAGAAATGGAGTTTGCTTAAGCTTTTTAAAGTGCTGATTAAAAATAAAATCGTTAAGTAATGTTAATAAAGATTAAAACCAGATCTAAGAGCTACTAACATAGTGAAAATTCTATTGAACTCTTGTGTAAAGTTCAGCAGCTTTGCTGTGTGCTTTTTGCTCGCCATGTTTCCTATTTAGGTTTATTAAAAATGAAATTGGATGTATCACGTTGTACATTAAGCAGTTTTTTTAAATGTAGCCTGGTGTTGGGGAGTATAGTGATTTTGCAGGCTTGTGATCAGCAACAAGTCAAACCTGAACAGGAAAGTCAGGCGGCCTCAGAAGAGGGTGTTAAAATTTCCGCTGCCAATACGAAGGCCGATGTAGTGACCGTCAGTGCCAAATCCTTAACTCAGGTCGCAGGGCAGGCGACTCTTCCGGCAGAAGCTGATTTAAACCCTGCAACTGTACCAGAGGATGCCAAGGCGTTTATAGGCCGTTATCATACTGAAATTGATTGTGATGGCCGCTTTGCCCCTTGCACTGAAGGCAAGGCAGAATTTATTTTAACTCTGATGCCGGACGGTACCGTGCATCGCAGCATTTTACAGTATGGCAAAGTATTTATTGATAATACCAAAAACAGCACGGCTCACAATATCACCTACCGTAAAGACCGCTGGTTTATCAATCCGGAACGTACCGATGTGGTGGTGAATCGCAAAGAAGGGGCGAGCTTTTACTATAAGATTAAAGATTCAAATCACTTAGTCATGAATCTGGAAAAAATCTATAGTGAAAAGGAAAGAACCAACCGGGAATTATTTGATCGCGGTTATCCGGCACCTTCAAAAGCCTATGAACTGGTCAAAGACACATCCTTTCATATTCAAAAATAATGCCCGATAAAAATCGGCTGATCTGGTCGAAAGCTTAATTCAAATATGATTTAGATTAGACAATAAAGGCGAGTGGTGGGAACGCGTGAGCATAAAATCTAGGCGCAGAAATACACGACCAAAACATCGCAATTTAATTAAAATATCATGAGGGGAATTAGAGAAACATTCTAAGGAAAGAATGGTGGGTCGTCCGCGATTCGAACGCGGGACCAACGGATTAAAAGTCCGCTGCTCTACCAGCTGAGCTAACGACCCTGAGGAATAAAAATGATGACCATTTTTATGACGCAAGAGTGTGGTGTACTTTTACGTGATCCTTTCGGAAGATGGTGGGTCGTCCGCGATTCGAACGCGGGACCAACGGATTAAAAGTCCGCTGCTCTACCAGCTGAGCTAACGACCCATCAAGGAATATCAAATAAGTGGTGGGTCGTCCGCGATTCGAACGCGGGACCAACGGATTAAAAGTCCGCTGCTCTACCAGCTGAGCTAACGACCCTGAACCATCATTCAAACCAGGTTTGAATGTGCAGTGCAAGTCAAGCTAAATAGCTTAAAGCACCACTTTGTTTGATGGAGCGTATTGTAGCAAGATCTCATTTCAGCGCAAGCAAAAAATAACAAAGTTGCCCATGTTTGATTATAAATACAACAATTATGCTTTATCTAAACAAAAAATAGGCAACTTCAGTACTTAGAAGCGATATTGATAGGCCTGTATATTGGCAAAAATCTCTGCGGTGAGCTCAGAATATGCCGTTGCACTTGGCAATAATACCAGCAAGCGTTCATCGGTTTTACTCGGATCAAATGCTTGCTCTTTCAATTTATTTTTCTGGTATTTAAAGGTACCTGTAGTTTCAACCTGCTGTTGTATACGTAAAAATACCGGTATCGCATAAGCTGGCAAGCATTTTTTAAAGCAAGCGGCCATGGCTGCTAAATCTGCATCATCCAATTTTACATCGGGTTGCAGGGTAATCGCGGCCATACCGGCACGACCATTGGTATTGGGAATTTCCACGCCATAGACCACTGCTTCAACGATTTTGTCATACTCAGTCAGCATATTTTCCACTTCAGTGGTGGAAACATTTTCACCTTTCCAGCGGAAAGTATCGCCTAAACGATCGACAAACTGCGCATGACGGAAGCCGATATTGCGCACCAGATCTCCGGTATTGAAATAAGCATCACCTTGGGTAAATACATCCTGCATGATCACTGACTTGTTTTTTTCCGGATCGGTATAACCATCAAAAGGTGAGCGGCGGGTAATTTTACCAATCAGTAAACCGGTTTCGCCTTTTTTCACCCTTTTGCAATGGCCTTTAGCGTCCCGTACCGGCTCATTTTTATCTTTATCAAAGGCAATAATCGCATACGGTGTGGGTGAGAAACCGACAGTATTGTCAAAATTGAAAATATTGCTAAAACCGACATTGCCTTCACTAGAGGCATACAGTTCCAGCACTTCCTGAATGCCAAAACGGGATTTAAATTTATCCCAGATATTTGGGCGCATGCCATTCCCAATCATCTTAGTCACGCGGTGACCTTTTTCCAGTTCAGATGGGGGAGCATCCATCAAATAGCGGCACAGCTCACCGACATAACCAATCGCAGAGGCATCAAATTTTTGCACATCCTTCCAGAAAGAAGAGGTCGAAAATTTACGGCGAATAGCCAGGGTGCTGCTACCCGCAATGACACCGCACCAGCACACCACCATGCCTGTGGCATGATAAAGTGGCAGGGTACAGTACATCACATCATCTTTATTGAGATTCAGCACATGCCCATAGGTGCCATAAGCCAGCGTCCAGCGACCATTGGTAAAGATCACCGCTTTAGGTAGACCCGTGGTGCCCGAGGTGTAAATATAGAACAGCCCGTCTTTGCCCTGTACCGAATGAGTAGTTGATGGATTGAATTTGGGAGCAAGATCGGTTTTTTCAGCCAGGTTGATAAAGCCTTCAGGCGCCTGACCCGGATCGGCTTGAGTGTTTTGATCTGCAAACCAGTGCAGGCGGTCACTGCTAATATTCAGGTCATTACAAATCTCGTTGACTGCATGACGACACTCTTCACCCACAATCAGGGCAATCGGTTTGACCAGATTGATACTGTGCGTCAGCACCTTGCCGACTTGAGAGGTATTGACCAGAGCGGTGGTCACACCCAGTTTAGCCAGACCAATCACGCTGGCAATCAGCTCAGGGCGGTTCTCGACCATGACAGCAACAACATCACCTTTCTTGGCGCCCAAGGATAGATAGAAATGGGCAATCTGGTTGGCCCAGGCATTGAGAGCAGCATAGCTATAGCTTTGCTCTTCAAAACGCAAGGCAATGCCTTCCGGGTTACGCTTGGTGGCTTTTTCAAAAGCCAGACCCAGGCCGGCCGGTGTGTTCGGAGTACGTAAATATGCCTGTCTTAGACCAGTGAGCAAATTGGGCACTTTGGTCAAGAAAGCCGGGATTTTGGCAGCGACATCTGCAATCCCAATCAGATCGTGTGGTTTCATTTGGGTCATGAGAATCCTATTTATTTTTCGTATCCGATACGTTCAATTTATATACAGTAGACGAGCTATCCATCTTTTAGCGTTAAAACACTAGTGCAATCAACCTATTCTGACTAAATCTAGCAAAAAAAAACCTAGTCACCGAAATGACTAGGTTTTTTTAGATGACTGCAATTGAGCAAATTATGATTCAGTTGCAGTATTGGCTTTTTTCGGTGGACGACCACGTGGACGACGTGGACGAGCAGCCTGTTTCTCCGCTTTTTCAGCTTCGCTGGCTTCAGTGTCTTCTGTTGTTACTTCGGCCTGATCCTGGGCTTCTGTAACAGGAGCTTCTGATTCAGCATTTGCTTCAACTGGCGCAGCATCTCTAGGTTGAGCTTCAGTCACTGGAGCCGCTTCTGTAGGAGCTGTATCTACTGGTGCCGTAGTTTCAGTTGCTTGTTCAGCTGGCTGAGCATTTACGGTTTCTTCAATAGCGATTTTAGTGGCTACTGGAGTTTCAGTTGCTGCTGCTTCAGCAGACTCTGCTTGTGCTTCTGTTGCTACAGGTGCTTCTGGTACAGTTTCAACTGCCGGAGCTGTTTCTACTTTAGCCTGTTGCTTGGCTTGTTGCAGGGCCTGTTCTGCAGCCTGTTTAGCCAGACGGCGACGCTCACGTGGATCGTTTGCGACACGTTTGTCCGACACCGGTTTTGGTGGAGTTAGATCCAGAACTGGAGCAGGCTCTGCTTCAACCTTAGCTACCGTCACTTGAACATCACGGGTGACCGGTTTTTTCTCTGCGACAGGCGATGCTGCAGCCACCAGACTCGCGTTGTACTCTTTTGTGAACTTCTCTAGAGCACGGTTGAAGGTTGGCAATAAACCAAACTGTTCAATGAGCACGGAGCAGTCTTCACCATAAACATGGCGAATCAGGCTACCAATAGTGAACTGACCCAAAGTTGGTACTTGTGACGGAGTCAACTTTTGAACTGTAGCCTGTTGAGGCTGTCCTTCACGTTGCTGACGACGACGTTGACGCGGATCGTTGCTGGCACGAGGTTTTTCAGCACTTGATTCTTCCGCTGTCACAACTTCTTCAGCAGGTGCTGTCAGTGCAGCTTCTACTACATTTTCAGCAGCGGCTTCTTCAACTGGCGCATCTGCCGGTGCAGTCACTTCAACCGCTGGCGTTACAACTGCAGCATTGTCATTCAATGCCACGATTTCGCTTTTCGCCTGGTCAATATTCACCACCATAGCAGTCGGCATCACGTCTTGACGTGGCGCATCGACCAATTCAACACGAAGCTGCTTGTCATTGACTGCTGGAACTTCAACGACTGCAGGTGCTGCTTGTTGAGCCTGCTCATTCAGCACGCTTGGATCGCGGTGGCGATTTGGACGTTCCTGACGTGGCTGGTTACGGCGGTCACGACGTGGCATTGCCTGTTGTGGCTGTTGTTCATTGTTTTGAACATCATTTTGCTGAGATGGCTCGTTGTGATGCTGACGGCGAGAATTACGCTTGTTTTCACGTGCTTCATGACGTTGCTCTTGACGAGATACCTGAACCACTTCTTCATGCACCTGATGTTGCTGAGGAGCGGAAGCTTCGGACTGAACCTGCTCACGCGGTTCTTTGTGCTTCGGATTGCGTGGTTTTTTATTGTTATGACGCGGCGCTCTTTCATCACGCTCTGCCGGTTTTTCAGCATCACGTTCCTGTTTTTGCGCTACAGTCGATGGTGCCAGATAGGCATTGCTGCTTGCCGGAGCAACCGGTTGAGACACTTGCTGTGGAGCAGGTTGTGCCACCGGTGCAGACAATTGACCGAACTGACCACGGCTCACCGCACCACCATTGATCATTTGTTCAATTGCTGCAGCTGCATTGTTGGCAGTACGCGATTGATCAACAGTCGCAGCCTGTTTTTGAACAAACAGGTTTTCTAACCAGGCACATGGGCTAGATGCAGGAGCAGCAACTTGTGCTTGGGCAGGAGCTTGTTGTGCAACAGGTGCTTGCTGTACATTTTGGTTTTGCTGGTTACGGCGTTTATTGTTTCTGCCGTTGTTTTGCTGTTGAGCAGGCGCTGGTGCAGCAGCATGCGTATGTTGTTCTTCTTCTAAATGCCATTCAGATGACTCATAGCCCAACTCTTTTTCACTTGAACGCGTAGCTTCAGTACGTTCATAGCTGGTTGGTGCAAAGCCTTCGGCATTATAAGTAATTTCATAATGCGGTGTTTCCAGATGCGGATGCGGCAACACAGTCACACGTACATTTGAAGTCTGTTCTAAATAGACCAAGGTGTGACGTTTTTCATTCAATAAGAAGGCAGCAATTTCGACTGGAACTTCGACTTGAACTTCACCATGACGTTCACGTAGCGCGATCTCTTCCACTTTACGCATAATCGAAAGTGATAAAGAACGAAGATCACGAACCATGCCGGTACCATGGCAGCGTGGGCAAACGTAGCCAGTCGCTTCTTCAAGAGAAGGACGCAGACGTTGACGGCTCATTTCCATCAAACCAAAACGTGACAATTGACCGAACTGGATACGGGCACGGTCACTTTGCGTCGCTTCACGCAGCTTCGCTTCCACCATACGCTGGTTGCGGTCTTTAGTCATGTCGATAAAGTCGATCACCACCAGGCCACCGATATCGCGTAAACGTAATTGACGCGCGATTTCTTCTGCCGCTTCAATGTTGGTGTTTAACGCGGTGTCTTCAACGTCGCTACCGCGAGTCGATTTTGCTGAGTTAATGTCAATTGACACTAAAGCTTCAGTTTGGTCGATTACGATCGAACCGCCAGAAGGCAATTTTACTTCACGTTCATAAGCGGTTTGAATTTGACTTTCAATCGCGAAATGCGCGAATAAAGGTTCATTTAAGGTATAAGTTTTCAGTTTTTCTAACTGACGTGGCATTACCGCTTTTACGAAGTTATAGGCTTCGTTATAGGCTTGTTCTGAGTCAATCAGGATTTCAGCAACATCATCACGCAGGTAGTCACGAATGGCACGTGTTACCACACCCGCTTCCTGATGTACCAGCATTGGCGATGGGCCTGAACTTGCCGTGCTCTGGATTTGTGCCCAAAGGTCTAACAAGTGCTGTAAGTCGAGTTGCAATTCTTCTTGTGAACGGCCAATCCCGGCAGTACGCACAATCACGCTCATACCACGTGGCACGTTCAGTGTTGCTAGCATTTCTTTCAGTTCTTCACGCACTGAACCGGAAATCTGACGGCTGATACCACCACCTTTCGGGTTGTTTGGCATTAATACCAAATAACGGCCAGCAAGTGAGATAAAAGTAGACAGGGCAGCGCCTTTGTTGCCACGCTCTTCTTTTTCCACCTGAACCAGAAGTTCGGTGCCTTCAGTGATCAGTTCACGGATATTTGAAGTTTGGCGAGGATCGGCTTTGTAATATGAATTTGCGATTTCACGCATTGACAGGAAGCCTTGGCGACCTGCACCGTATTCAACGAATACAGCTTCTAAAGAAGGTTCAACGCGAGTCACGTGACCTTTGTAGATATTGGATTTTTTTTGTTCACGGGTACGATTTTCTAAATCAAAATCGTAAAGACGCTGACCAGTGACAAGTGCAACGCGAATTTCTTCGGCATGTGTTGCATTAATCAACATACGTTTCATGGGTGTAACACCTTATAGTGATACACAGCAAAAAATCGCTATACACGTAGCGAACATCACACATCACGGATCAATGGCTCAAATCTGCAATGAATTTCATTGTGGTTTGAGTCTTTTATGACCGAGCTCTATTTAATATAGATGGGCTTCGGTTTTTGATTCACGTATTGATGATGGCAATACGGCTTCAATCTTTAAACGGATTAAAGTCACCTGAACGCTTCACTGGCGGACGAGCGGTGCATTGGATGTGTGTAACTTTCACTGTCACATTGCTCGAAGATCATCCCTTCTTTATAGAAAGTGTCTTGATACGGAATTGTCGTCGTATCTTTACAAACTGTGCAGATCCAATGCATCAACGCTGTAGCCTGAAGTCGTCTTCAGGTTGCGACTAATCTGATGTGTATCAGTTTACGTTTAAAAACCAACAAAGTTGGCGACATATTTTTTAAGACAAACTGATTTATGTACCTGAGGTACAATTAAACGCAACAGTTTGCTTTGTTTGCCGATATAATAAGCCTTCGGCGTGGCATAATTCTTTGGGGACCTTCCCGTATCATGTGAGTCTTTAATTGAACAATCAAGTTCAGAAAAATCTGAAATGATTCAACTTTTACTCACAAACGATGGTTTCCGTGCGCTGACTATATCAAACCTTGCATCATCTGCCTATGGGCTAAGCTTATGTTTCTTGTGTAAAGCATAACCTAAGTGATCAGTTTTTAATCAATTTTAGTATTTTTTGGGTCATAGTAACTGTATGAATTCTACGCAACAATGGCAAAACGTCACTTGGTTTGAAGTGGATGAACATCAAGATGGACAACGCATCGATAATTTCCTGTTTAGTCGTCTGAAAGGTGTGCCAAAAAGCCGTATCTATCGTCTGATTCGTGAAGGCCAGGTTCGCGTTAATAAAAAACGCATTAAAGCAGAAACCAAACTCGCAATCGGTGACCAGATTCGCGTTGCGCCGATTCGCTATGAACAAAAAGATGAATCTGCTGCACCTGTTTCTGACAAAGTGGCACAAGGCTTATTGGCCCGTGTGATTTATGAAGATGAAGGTTTGATGGTCGTGAATAAACCTTCCGGGATTGCTGTGCATGGTGGTAGCGGTGTGGCCTATGGCCTGATTGAGGGCTTGCGTGCCGCAACCGGTAAAAAGTATCTGGAACTGATTCACCGGATTGACCGTGATACTTCCGGTCTGGTGATGATTTCCAAAAAGCGTAGCGTGTTGAAAACATTACAAGATATGTTGCGTGAACATAAAATCAAAAAAACCTATGCCGCTGTAGTAAAAGGGCAGGTCAGTCTGGATAAACAGCTGATTGATGCACCTTTACATCGTTACGAGCTGGCCAATGGTGAACGTCGTGTCTGCGTGTCCCCGAAAGAAGGTAAAGAGTCTAAAACCCAGTGGAATGTGCAGGAACGTTTTATGCATGCCACACTGGTGTATGCATCTCCGCTTTCTGGTCGTACCCATCAGATTCGTGTTCATGGTTTGAGTATTGGTCATCCGCTAGTAGGCGATGAAAAGTATGGTCATGAAACAGAATATCGTGGGCCAAAACCACGCCGTTTGTGTTTACATGCAATGCGTCTGGACATTCCGGGCTATCCAGCAATTGAAGCACCATTGCCAGAAGATATGCAGAGTCTGGTGGCGCAGTTAAGAGCGCAGAAAGCGGATAAACCGGCTGCCCAATAAGGACTTATTTTTTCTTTTAATAAATTTAATCCACCCTCACCCTCCTTTGAAAAAGGAGGGAATTCCCCTATTTCTTAAAGATGAGGAACATTGTTCCGCAAGAGGGGAGATTAAATTTCGAAAGAATCCTCTCCCTAAGCAGCACTGCTGAGCAAGTCTCCTTCTTGCACGTCGTTTAAAGCAGTGCTTTAAACTCGTTCAGGAGAGGGAACGTTACTTATTAAATAGTAATGTTGAATTAAAACTTCATTGATAATTCGACTTTATTGGTTCTTTTATTAAAGTCATTTGCTTAAGAATGAAAAATTCCTTCTCCTTGTAGGAGAGGGCTTCAAGACTGAATCAAATCTAGGAAATCTTTTATGAACTCACCTGTAAAATTGGTCATTTTCGATTGGGATGGCACTTTATTTGATTCAGTCGGTCAAATCGTAGCGAGTTTGCAGTTTGCCGCACAGCAATTTCAGCAGCCGTTAACGGATGCAGATGCGAAAAGTATTATTGGACTGGGTTTACCTGAAGTTGCACAGCGTTTATTCCCGACAGTACCAGAATTACATACGGATATTTTGCAGGCTTATTCCGATCATTATGTTGCCAACTCATCAGGAGATTCCTGGTTTGAAGGCGTAGCGCACATGCTCGCAGATTTACAGCAGCAAGGCGTGAAGCTGGCAGTAGCCACAGGGAAAAGCCGTAAAGGTCTGGATCGTGTATTAAAACAGACGAACAGTGAAGAGCTGTTTGTGAGTACGCGCGCAGCCAGCGAAACCCATTCTAAACCTCATCCACTCATGTTAGAAGAAATTCTGGCGGAAACCGGTGTGCAGGCTGAACATGCGATTATGGTCGGTGATACGTCTTATGATCTGGAAATGGCGCAAAATATTGCCATGCCAAGCGTTGGGGTAAGTTATGGTGTGCATGAACCTGAACTTTTAGCACAATTTAATCCAGTCTGTATCGTGGATGATGTGGCTGCTTTGCATAGCGCTTTGTTGGCTAAAGTCCAATGGAAACAAGCAGTTTAATCCAGTATCTTGGTTGTAATGAAAAACAAGCAGTTCCCCGGTTTAAATTGGCTGGGGAATGCTGCAGATTTAAGCGCTGGTTCTTATCTTTTAGTCTAAAGTCGTAATTGTACTGATTTTATTCGGTCATATTATGGTAGTTATTTTGCTAAATAGCGATGTGTTTTAAATAATAAGATTTTGTTTTATTTAAATTTTTATGAATTCTCCTTATAGATAATAGCTATAGCAAAAAATAAAATAACTATTGGCATAAAAGCCGGATTTTTCCCATCCTAAAACTGTTTATTCCTATGCTCGATCTGAGAAAGGCAGTCCATGCGGATGATCAGCCTGATCATTTTCATATTTTCTGTCCCTCTTAGATCCCGGCATAAGCCTAATTTTTGCAGTTTAAGGAAACATTGATGTCGAATTCTGCTGTTGTTGAATCAGTTGCACAAGCACTTCGTAGCGCTGAATTATCACAAACTGCGATTGCACCGATTCGCCCGGAACTTGGCGGTGAAAGTGCTGACGTAGATATCGCCTATGCCGTTCAGGAAGTGAATACCGAGCGTGCTTTGTCTGAAGGTCGCCGTCTGGTGGGTCGTAAAATTGGTTTGACGTCTAAAGTCGTTCAAGCGCAACTGGGTGTAGATCAGCCGGATTTCGGTATGTTATTTGCCGACATGGCCTATGGCGATGGTGAAGCAATTCCAGCTGGCCTTCTGATTCAGCCGAAAGTTGAAGCAGAAATCGCATTGGTGATTAACCAGGATTTAACCAAAGAAAAACACACGTATGCAGACATTATCAGCGCAACTGATTATGCACTGCCTGCAATTGAAGTGGTCGATAGCCGTATCGAAAACTGGAAAATCAGCCTGATTGATACTGTGGCGGATAACGCATCTTCTGCTGCATTTGTCTTGGGTTCTCAGCCGGTTAAGTTAGAAAAACTTGATCTGGTGAACTGCAAGATGGTGATGACGCGCGGTGAGGAAGTCGTTTCTCAAGGCGTGGGTAAAGCATGTCTTGCAAACCCACTCAATGCTGCGGTTTGGCTTGCAGATGAAATGGTGCGTCGTGGCCGTCCATTGTTGGCAGGTGACATCATCTTGACGGGCGCTTTAGGTCCAATGGTTGTGGCGCAACCAGGTGATGAATTCAAAGTTGAAATTGAAGGCTTCGGTTCAGTAACCGCTGCATTCGCTGCTGAATAATCAAGATTCCAAGAGAGTACATTCATGAAAAAGATTAAATGTGCAATGATCGGTCCAGGGAATATTGGTACTGATTTGCTTTATAAATTACAACGCAGCGAATGGTTAGAGCCTGTTTGGATGGTGGGGATTGACCCGACTTCTGAAGGTCTGGCGCGTGCTGCAAAAATGGGTTTAAAAACCACAGCTGAAGGTGTCGATGGTCTGCTTCCTCATATTCTTGAAGATGACATCAAAATTGCATTCGACGCAACTTCTGCCTATGTCCATGCTGAAAACAGCCGCAAGCTCAATGAACTTGGCGTGCTCATGATTGACTTAACGCCTGCTGCGATTGGTCCATTTTGTGTACCACCAGTCAACCTTGAAGCATTGCTACAAGCGGGCGAAGTGCCTAACGTGAACATGGTGACTTGTGGTGGTCAGGCAACGATTCCGATGGTGGCTGCAGTTTCTCGCGTTCAACCAGTTGAATATGGTGAGATCATTGCAACTGTATCGACCAAATCTGTAGGTCCTGGTACGCGTAAAAACATCGACGAATTCACACGTACCACTGCGGGTGCAATTGAGAAAGTCGGCGGCGCGAAACAGGGTAAAGCGATCATCATCATTAACCCGGCTGAGCCACCTTTAATGATGCGTGACACAGTACATTGCTTGGTTGAAGGCGAGCCGGATCAGGCAGCGATCACTGAATCTGTACATGCCATGATCAAGGAAGTTCAAAAATACGTACCAGGTTACAAGCTTGTAAATGGTCCGGTATTTGATGGCAACCGTGTATCAATTTACTTGGAAGTTGAAGGTCTGGGTGACTTCCTGCCGAAATACGCAGGCAACCTGGATATTATGACTGCAGCAGCTGCACGTACTGCAGAAATGTTCGCAGAACATGTGTTCAACATCGCTGAAGCTTAAAGGAATACCAAAATGTCTAAGATTATTGTTCATGATATGACTTTGCGTGATGGTATGCACCCGCAGCGCCATCAAACGACTGTTGAGCAAATGATTGCAATTTCAACCGCACTTGATGATGCAGGCGTACCTTTAATTGAAGTAACGCACGGTGACGGCCTGGGCGGTTCATCAGTGAACTACGGTTTTGCTGCTGCAACAGATGAAGAATATTTGTCTGCTGTTGTGCCACGTATGAAAAATGCAAAAATTTCTGCATTGCTTCTTCCTGGTATCGGTACGGTTGACCATTTGAAAATGGCACATGAAATTGGTGTCTCTACCATTCGTGTGGCGACGCATTGTACTGAAGCGGATTGTTCTGAGCAGCACATCACCGCTGCACGTAAACTAGAAATGGACACCGTCGGTTTCTTAATGTTGGCGCATATGGCATCTCCTGAAAAATTGCTTGAAGAAGCAAACAAGATGGTGTCTTACGGTGCAAACTGTATTTACGTGACAGATTCAGCGGGTTATATGCTTCCGCAGGACGTGATCGACCGTGTGGGTCACTTACGTCAACACTTGGATTCAAGCATTGAGCTTGGTTTCCACGGTCACCACAACTTAGGCATGGGTGTATCGAATACTGTTGCTGCGGTTCAAGCAGGTGCGGTACGTGTTGATTTGGCGTCTGCAGGTTTAGGTGCTGGTGCGGGTAATACACCACTCGAATTGTTTATCGCTGTGGCAAACCGTATGGGTATGGACACTGGTGTTGACTTGTTTAAAGTACAAGACGTTGCTGAAGATCTGGTGATTCCAATGATGCACAACCCGATCCGTGCCGACCGTGATGCGGCAACTTTAGGTTATGCCGGTGTTTACTCTTCATTCCTGTTGTTTGCTAAACGCGCTGAAGCGAAATATGGCGTATCTGCGCGTGAAATCCTGATGGAACTTGGTCGCCGTGGTACGGTTGGTGGTCAGGAAGACATGATTGAAGACCTGGCATTAACCATGTCTAAAGCGCGTGAGTTACAAGCTTAATTTTTAATGCAATCGTATTAAAATAAGGCTAATAAAAAAGCATCCAAAGTGGATGCTTTTTTATTATGAAGTAGATTTAATAATATATTAAAACTCTGATCTCAGATATTTTAGTTATAGTGCTATGTGAAGATTATTTCAGTTTAATTTTTTCCTTAAACATAAAAACGATAAATAAAAAATATTATCTTAAAGTTTTTAAAAAAATTGCGCTTATTAATATAGGAAACAGAAATTTGAATTAAATATCTGGTCAAATTTTTATTTTCATTAATCGGTTTAAAATCTAAGAGATTGAGTGCTTAAATCTGGGCCCGGAATATGCAGAGCTAAAAGAGCAAAAGTTTAATACTGTGGTCGGATTTTTTATTTAAACCGACTTGCGCATGATGGCTGCATGGATTTTATCAGCTGAATGGGGAACTCATCATGCGTCGTCACAATTTATGGATTGCAATGCTTGCTGCGACAGCAACTTTAGGGACAACTGCAACGAATGCAGACTTTATTGACGACAGCAATGTTCAACTCAAATTTAAAAACTTTTATCTAGACCGTCAGTATCAAGATGACTATTCATCACGTAACTGGGGTTCTTGGTCACAAGGGGTGACTCTGGATGCCAAGTCCGGTTATCACGATATCGGTGGTGGTGTGCAGGTTGGTGCTGATGTACTGGTGCAACATGCAGTCAAACTCAACGGCCATGATAAAAATCCGGACTGGGTTTTACCGCACGATGGCAAAGAATCAAAAGATCATTTCGGTAAAGTCGGCGCGACCTTAAAAGCCAAAGTTTCACAAACTGAGCTGAAAGTCGGCGAGTTATTGCCTGTATCTCCAGTCTTGGTATTCGATCCATCCCGTCAGTTATTAACGACTTATAGTGGCGCTTGGTTAGAGTCTAAAGACCTTAAGGATACCAAGTTAACTCTGGCGTATATTGATGGTATTAACAACCGTTATGACAACCAGTTCCGTGACTTAACTAAATTTGCTCCACCAAGTTTCTATGATACGGGTGCTGAAGCTGATGGCATGTGGATTGCGGGTGTAGACCACCAACTCACTAAAGAAGTAGGTGCGAGCTACTGGTATGCCGATGTTCAAGACATTTATCAACAGCATTATCTAGGTGTCAATTACAAAACTGCGCTCGGTGAAAAAACCAAATTAGATAGCCACATTCGTTACTTCGATAACTCGGAGTCAGGTGACAAGCTGTATGGTGAGATCGATAACCAGGCATTATCTGTCGCTGCAAAAGTGAATCATGGTGCACATAGCGTAGGTGTGGGTTACCAGCAAATGTTTGGTAATAGCCCATTCCCGACATTGGGTGGCTGGGTGCCACAGCCTTATCTGGCGAACTGGGGGGTAGCGACCTTTACCGCGCCTGAAGAAAAGTCATGGAATGTTGCTTATGGCTATGATTTCTCTGAAATGGGTGCAAAAGGCTTAAATGTAACAGCAGTATATTTCAAAGGTTATGATCAGAAAGGTACTGGGGCGTATCAAGGTCAGAACTTCAATACGGATGAAGTGAATGCCATCGTGAACTACACTGTGCCAGAAGGTAAATTAAAAGGTTTGGGTGTACAGGCGATGTATATTGATGTGAATTTTGCCAATCCAGCAAAACCAGACCTGCAAGAATACCGTGTCGCCACCACTTATACGCATAAATTCTAATACGCGTATATTTTAAAAGCAGTCAGTCTTCTGGCTGCTTTTTGGTTTAAGAATGCAGTTAAAGCCTTAGTTTATGTAGGGTTTAATTTATAAAAAAATATATAAAACAAATACTTAAATTATATCTATTTTGTTGGGTGCAATCGTAATTTTGTATCAGTTTGCTGCGGTTGAGCGGTTAATATAAGGGTGTACACAAGTCATTTTAATGAGTCAACTTGACGTCGAATTCTTGAAAATAGAGGGACACGCAAGCGAAAGACTGTAAGAGGAAGCAATATGAGCACTGTTCAAATCCCTGACTATCAAACAGATCCATTCTTTGGCTTAGAAGACAAATGGATTGAAACTGCTGAAGGCGAGTTGACCCATTACCACGAAATTGGTGAAGGTACGCCTATTCTATTTTTACACGGTTCAGGTACAGGTGTATCGGCAGCGGCAAACTGGTGGTTAAACCTGCCACAAATTGGTGAGCAAGCGCGTTGTATCGCGATTGATACCATTGGTTATGGCCAAACTGTGGTTGCACCGGGTACTGAATATGGTATCCGTGCCTGGGTAGATCATGCGATCCGTACGCTAGATGCTTTGGGTATCGAAAAAACCTGGTTGGTCGGTAACTCTCTGGGTGGCTGGTTAGCATTCCAGATGGCATTGGATTATCCAGATCGTATTTTGGGTATCGTGTCTATGGGTACGGGCGGTGCGAAACAGACAGCTGCACTTAAAGCTCACGCAAACCCAGTTCTTACAGAAGAAGGAATCAAGAAAACCCTTTCTATGTTTGTCGTAAACAAAGACCTGATTACTGATGAACTGGTAAAAGTACGTTTTGCTTCTGCTGCAAATGACTATGCATCAAATCGTTTAATGGATGTGGTTGGCGCACGTGACCGTGACCGTTTCGAATTCCCATTAGACTTCGAAAAAATGAAAGACATTACTGTGCCTGTACTATTGATTCATGGTACGCAAGACGTGGTGATTCCGGTTTCTCGTACTTGGGACATCCTGAACATCGTGCCAAATGCTGATGCACATATCTTCAGCCAATGCGGTCACTGGTCTCAAGTTGAAAAAGCAGATGAGTTCAACACTGTGATCAAAAACTACCTGGCTGTACACGGCGTAAAATAAGTTTGATACAGTTTTAAAAAAGGATGGCTTTGGTCATCCTTTTTTATATCGGAAATATTTAAGGTAGCGCACCTAAGTAAGTTTGATTCTCATTTATTTGAATAAATATAAAAATCTAATAATTTTTATAGGTTCGAGCTATTTAAACTGAGAAAAATCCGAATGAAACTTTATTAGACTTAAGTGGTAAATGCAGTACATTTAGAGCTAAAAATACACAATTTGGGTCAAGGGCAAGTGACAAATTTAAGCGCCAGAAATAGATTCTTTATTATAAAATAGAATTAAAAATGGATTCTTAAGCATAAAATAATAAAACAAAAAAAGCACATGCCTATCATAAGTTGAATGGCATATGCCTAATGCAGGGAAGAAATAGGATTAATTTTGTTCGCTACGGTTAATATCCAGATAGAACACACGGGTCAAAAGCTCAAGAAATTTGCTCACGACATAGGATTTGTTGTTTTTATGGTAGCTGACATACAGGTCTAAATAGGGCAACTCCACGTCCAGCGGACGAATCACGGTATTATCCATGGTTAGTGGTGCAATATAGCCAGGCAAAATGGTACAGCCTAGGCCCATTCCGATCGAGTTGATATTAAATAAAATATTATCGGCCTTTTGCACGATATTGAGTTCAATGCCGTTGGCTTTGGCAAAGTCCAGAATAGCCTGGTTCAGGGTCAAGGACTGCTCTGCTGATGGAATAATAAAATCAATACCATTCAATGCTTTAACAGGAATTCTTTCGTATTTTGCTAAGGGGTGATCTTTAGGCAGGAGAAAAATCAGCGGTTCACGAATCACGAACTGGCTTTCAATTTCATCACTATTGAAATTATGACGGGTAAATGTCAGATCTAGATCACCTTTTTTTAACAAACGCATCTGCTCATTGTTGTTCAGGCTGAGCAGTTCAATTTTTAAATCTGGGTTCTGTACACGTAGATTTGGCAAGATATAGGGGAAGATTTTCATCTCGGCTACCGGTACAAAACCGATACGGAGCATTTGCTGTTTGGCCTGTGACACCTGACGTGCCATGGCAACGGCTTTGTCCGCCTGTGCAAGGGTGAGACGGGCCTGTTCCAGGAATACGGCGCCTTCTTCGGTCAGCTCTACTTTACGTTTGGTCCGGTTGAGTAGCTTTACCCCGACATCTTCTTCCAGGTCTTTGATTTGCTGGCTAAGTGAGGGTTGAGCCGTATAAAGTTTAAGTGCTGCCTTACTAAAATTGAGCTCTTCAGCAACGGTGATAAAGTAGCGAAGGTGTCGTAATTCCATGTCATCAACCCAAAGAGTAATCCAAAAAATGTCTTACTATAATTTCCTCAAAGTATAATCTATAAACAACTATGTCGTGAAGATTATTTTCCCATTCATAAACTAAATGCTCTGGCGGGATTAATAGATGTTTTAATATAAAAATTCACGTGCTTAATAATTGTTTTAAGCTCTTAATTGAAACAAAAAAAATATTTCCCGAAAAACGCTGTCAAATCCATCATCGTTGAAAAGTTGAGTCTATTACTTTGTGCCAAAGATAGGTCACAGGAGAGCTTTTCATGAGTGGAAAAATTGATGTGCGCGAAATCGATGCTTTAGTCGATGCACAAAATGGACGTATTACGCCATCTATTTATACAGATCCTGACATTTACGAATTAGAACTCGAACGTGTTTTCGGTCGTACTTGGTTATTCCTTTGCCATGAAAGCCAAATTCCTAAGGCTGGTGATTTCTTCAATACCTACATGGGTGAAGATCCAATCATTGTGGCACATCAAAAAGACGGCTCAATCAAAGCATTTTTAAACCAGTGCCGTCACCGTTCTATGCGTGTGAGCTTCGCTGACTGTGGTAATACCCGTGCATTTACTTGCCCATACCACGGCTGGTCATATGGCATTGACGGTTCTTTAAAAGATATCCCGCTTGAAGATCGTGCTTACCCGCATGGTGCATGTAAAGAGCAATGGGGTCTGGTTGAAGTGAATCGTGTGAAGTCTTACAAAGGCTTGGTATTCGCTTGTTGGGATGAAACCACACCTGATCTAGAAGAATACATGGGCGATATCGCTTGGTATTTAGATGGCGTTGTTGACCGTCGTCCAGGTGGTACTGAAATCATTGGTGGTGTACACAAGTGGGAAATCGAGTGTAACTGGAAATTTGCAGCGGAACAGTTTGCATCTGACCAATATCACGCCTTGTTCTCTCACGCTTCTGCGATCCAAGTATTGGGCGCGAAACCAGACGACGAATCTTCTAAGAAATTAGGTGCTGCACAAACGGCTCGTCCAGTTTGGGAAACTGCCAAAGACGCGATCCAGTACGGTTCACGTGGTCATGGTTCAGGCTTCTTCTTCACAGAGAAACCAGACGCAAACGTATGGGTTGACGGTGAAGTTGCCAACTACTTCCGTGAAACTTACGACGAAGTTAAAGAGCGCCTAGGCGAGACTCGTGCACTGCGTCTTGCAGGTCACAACACCATGTTCCCAACTTTGTCTTGGTTGAACGGTACTGCAACACTTCGCGTATGGCATCCACGTGGTCCAAACAAAACCGAAGTATGGGCATTCTGTATTGCGGATGCTGAAGCATCTCAAGAAGTGAAAGAAGCATTTGAACGTTCTGCAACGCGTGCCTTTGGTCCAGCCGGTTTCCTCGAGCAAGATGACTCTGAGAACTGGATTGAAATTCAAAAAGTTTTACGTGGTTATAAAGCGCGTCAAAACAAACTCATTATGGAAATGGGTAAAGGCAACGAAAAAGTACGTGAAGATGGTATCCCGGGTATCACCAACTACATTTTCTCTGAAACTGCAGCACGTGGTATGTACCGCCGCTGGGCAGATTTATTGATCCATGAAAAATGGGAAGACGTGGAAAAAGCAGCTGACGAATATGAGAAGGAGCTTATGAAATGAGTCAAATCAGCTTAGAACTTCATCACCAAATTAGTCAGTTCCTGTATCGCGAAGCAAAATTGCTAGACGATTGGAAATTCCGCGAGTGGTTAGACACGTTAGCTGAAGATATTTCTTACACGCTACGTACCACACCAAACGCACAAACCCGTGACCGTCGTCGTTCAGTTGAACCACCTACCACTTGGGTGTTCAACGATTCGAAAGACCTTTTAGAGCGTCGTGTAGCGCGTCTGGAAACCGGTATGGCTTGGGCTGAAGAGCCTCCATCACGTACCACCCACATGGTGAGCAACGTGATCGTAGAGCCAACTGAAGTTGAAGGCGAATACGACGTGTACGTAACCTATTTGCTATATCGTACGCAAAAAGAGAAAGACATTGTCATTTACTGCGGTAAACGCCATGACAAGATCCGTAAAGTTGAAGGCGGCCTCGACTTCCAGATCTTCAACCGTAAGATCACGCTTGATCAAGCGACATATAGCTCACATAACCTGAGTGTGTTCTTCTAATGAATAAGATTTTTGTTTGCCAAGTTGACGAATTAGACGAAGGCGAAGCGTTAAAAGTAGATTGTGGCGTAAACGGTATCGAAGCGCTGGCTGTATTTAACAATGGCGGTGGTGAATTTTTCGCCATGAACGACCGTTGTTCACATGGTAATGCGTCTATGTCTGAAGGTTATCTTGAAGACGACGGTACAGTGGAATGCCCGCTTCATGCTGCCCGTTTCTGTTTGAAAACCGGTGAAGCACTTTGCTTGCCGGCAACTGATCCAATTCAAACATTCCCGGTGGTGGTTGAAGACGGCGCATTATATGTAGAGATGGCAGGAGAGTAATCATGGGTTGGCTACAAGGCGAAGTTGCACTGATCACGGGTGGTGGTTCGGGTTTAGGTTGGGCTTTGGTTGAGCGTTTCCTGGAAGAAGGTGCACAAGTCGCTGTTCTTCAACGTTCAAAAGCGAAAGTGGATGCCTTGAACGAACACTTCGGTGATAAAGTTCTTGCGATTGAAGGTGATGTAGCCAGCTATGCAGACAATGTCCGTGCTGTTCAAGCCACCGTTGAGCGTTTTGGTAAGCTGGACTGTTTCGTTGGTAATGCCGGTATTTGGGATCACTATGCCGATATCGTCAATACCTCTGGTGAGCAACTAGAAAAAGCCTTTGACGAGATTATGGGCATCAATACCAAATCTCTGATCTTCGGTGCGAAGGCTGCACTGGATGCATTGATCGCTTCTGAAGGTTCTATCATATTTACTTTGTCTAATTCGGCACTGTACTCCGCTGGCGGAGGCCCTGTATATACTGCATCTAAGCATGCGGGTGTCGGGGTTATGAAAGAACTGGCTTACGAGCTTGCGCCTAAAGTACGAGTGAACGCTGTTGCACCGTCAGGTATGAATGTGAATATCAAAGGTGCGGCATCGCTGGGTCAGGAAAATGTGGGCCTGCTCGATGCACGTGATCCTGAGAAAATTGCACGTGGCATGCCACTGAATTTCTTGCCTGAACCGGAAGATATGACCGGTTCATACGTGCTGTTGGCATCTCGTCAAAACAACCGTCCTTTGACTGGTGTTCTGATCAATGCAGAATGCGGTCTGGGTATTCGTGGCCTACGTCAGCCACGTGCAGGTTTCTTTGACGAATAAACATCTAGTCTCATTCAAATGGACTTACCGGCAGCCTCTTCTCTCAGGGCTGCTTTCCTTCTAGGAGTCTCTCATGGCCGTTAAACTTATTTGTGCATCGCACAGTCCTTTAATGGAATTTGCTTCACCTCAAGATCAATCAAAAAAGCAAAAAGTTCGTGCTGCTTTTGAAAAACTCTCTGCTGAAGTAAAAGCTTACGACCCAACCCTGATCATCACTTTTGGTCCAGATCATTTTAATGGTTTCTTCTATGACCTGATGCCAAGTTTCTGCGTCGGTATTCGTGCCAAAGCTGCAGGTGACTGGGATTATGGCAAGGACAATGACCATATTGATGTACCTGAAGACAAGGCATTAGATCTGGTTCGACGTGTACTGGATGAAGGCGTGGATGTTGCCTACTCATACCGTATGCAGGCTGACCATGGCGTGACTCAGCCCTTACATTTCCTGTGTGAAGGCAAACTTGACCGTTATCCAACGATTCCAATTTTTATTAATGGCGCTGCTGCACCTATGCCAACCACCAAGCGTACCATCGCTTTGGGCCGTGCTGTGGGTCAATACATCAAGTCTTTAAACCTTGAAAACGAGCGTGTGCTTGTTTTAGGTACCGGTGGTCTGTCACATGATCCACCTACACCGCAAATGGGTGCAGTACCGCCAGAAGTGGAAGAGTTCCTGATTGCAGGCCGTTATCCAACGCCTGAAGCACGTCATGCACGTCAATCCAAAATTATTGCAGTGGGTCAAAAGCTGGCAGCAGGGGATACGTCAGTTGCCGTGCCTCTGAATGCTGAATGGGATATTGCCCTGCTAGAAACCTTCAAGAACGCTGATTTTGCAACATTAGAAGCGATGACTGAAGCTGAAATCCGCCGTGATGGTGGTCGTGGTGGTCAGGAAGTCCGTTCTTGGATGGCTGCCTTCGCTGCCTTAAGCGAAATGGGTGAGTATGAAATGACCACGCATTGCTATGAAGACATCAGCGAATGGATTGCCGGCTTCGGTATCGTATCTGCAGAGTTAAAAGGTTAAGAAAATGAGCAACGTAAACAACATCGTGATCGTGGGTGCTGGCCAGGCAGGTGCGAGCGCAATTTTAGAACTTCGTGGCAACAAGTATGAAGGCAAAATCACTTTAATTGGTGATGAAAGCCATCTTCCTTATGAGCGTCCACCGTTGTCTAAAGATGTGATTCTAAAACCTGAAGAGACCAAGATCGAAATCCTGTCAGAACAGAAACTGGCAGATTTAGGGGTGGAAACAATTCGCGGTAATGGCGTGATGAAAATCAATGCCGAAGCGAAAACGGTTGAACTCCTGAACGGTGATGTTGTTGCTTACGACAAACTCTTGCTTGCAACAGGTGGCGCCGCGCGCCGTTTGCCTAATTTCGATGCTTTGGGCAAACACGTTTATACCCTGCGTAACCTGGAAGATTCACAAGCGCTGGTGCCTGTGCTTCAAGCCGGTCGACGTATCATCCTGATTGGTGGTGGCGTGATTGGTCTTGAGCTGGCATCTTCAGCACGTTACAAAGACTGTCAGGTGACTGTGATCGAAATGGGTCCAATGGTCATGGGCCGTTGTTCACCACAAATCCTGAGCGAATTCCTGCTGGAACAGCATCGTCAAAACCAGGTTGATGTGCGTCTTGAAACCAAGATTGCAGATTGCCGTTTAGATGGTGAAGAAGTCGTGGTAACGCTGGAAGGCGGTGAAGAGCTTCGTGCTGATGCTGTAGTTTACGGAATCGGGATCGTGCCAAATGCACAGCTTGCAGTAGATGCAGGTCTGGACGTTGATGTTGCGATTAAAGTCAATGAACATTGCCAAACCTCGAATGCTGACATTTATGCAGCAGGCGATGTTGCGACTCAGTTGCGTGACTGTGGCAATCACCGCCGCGTGGAAACCTGGGAAAATGCCAACCTTCAGGCAGGTATCTTTGCGCGTCACGTGATGGGGGTGGAACATCCGAAAGCCAATCCGGCCTGGTTCTGGACGGATCAGCTGAATATCAATTTCCAGTTTGTCGGCGATATGGCCGCAGCTGAATGGCATATCCGTGGTGAAATGGATGCAGCCAAAGGTGCAGACAATTCATTCGTGATGTATGGTGTGACAGATGGTCAGATCGTTGGCGGGATTACCGTGAATGCAGCCAAAGAAATGCGTCATTTGAAAAAAATGATCAGCAAAAATACGGCGTTTGATGTTGAAAAACATTTGGATATCGCGCAAGACTTACGCAAAATTGCTTAAGTTGTATTGAGATATCTTTGGACAGACCTATGTTTTGCATAGGTCTGTTTTTTATGCACGAAACTTGATGAATTTATCAAAAATTAAAACTTCATCTCAGCATGAATTCGCTATACGCTATTTTTGAAGTTGCTGATCCAGAACTTCTTGGTCTCGTTTAGGAGACGTATGAGTTCTTCATCTTCATTGCCGGTCACGGCAAGTATTTACGCTTTATTGGTGCTGATCTGGGCGACAACGCCACTGGCGATTGTCTGGAGCGTGGCCGAGATTCACCCGATGTGGGTGCTGATCATTCGCTATTTTGGTGCCTCGATTATTGCGTTGTTCCTGTTGAAAATCATGCGCGATCCGCTGCCTTTTGACCGCACTTCAATGAAAAGTTATCTGGCAGGCAGTTTGAATTTAATTGGCGCGCAGCTGTTTATTTATCTGGCGGCCAATTATCTGACCTCAGGATTGATGGCACTGATTTTTGGTTTTTCACCGCTGATCGCCGATTTAATCGGACATATGATTTTAAAAACCCATAAATTGATCTGGCTGCAATGGCTCGGCATGGCAGTGGCCGTCGCTGGTTTGTGTTTTGTTTTCGCCGACTCGGCAGATAGCAAGATTAATCCTTGGGGTGTGGTACTGATGCTGATCAGTATGGTGTCTTATATCAGCTCAATCTTCTGGGTTAAACAGATTAGTGCACCCTTGAGTCCGATGTCGCAAGCGACGGGGTCATTGCTGGTCTCCGCGGCTGGTTCAGTCATTTTAGTGCCGTTTATCTGGCAACATATGCCGACTCAGTTGCCTAGCACACAGGCAATGATCGGTTTTGTATTTACCATGATCATGTCTTCGATTGTGGCAATGCTGTGTTATTTCTGGCTGATTCGCCGTCTAAATGCTTCGACCGTTTCATTGAGTAATGTGATGACGCCGGTGATCGCTCTGGTATTGGGAGCAACCTTAAATCATGAAATTATCAGCAGTCATGCTTTTGCGGGAATTGCTGTGGTGATGTTCGGGATCATCATGTATTTCTGGAAAGAGTGGCGCGAGCAGTATTTTTCCAAGCATTAAAACTGTAAAAACCAAAAGGGCGAAAGCCCTTTTATTATTTTAGTAGAGAGTAAAGTGATTCAACAACGTGAGAGATCACGACTAAGCAACAATTTGTAAAACAACTTTCAAAAATAAATGATTAAGATTTTGATACATAAATCATTCAAGCTTGCACAAGCTTATTTAGGACAGTGTCAGGATGTCTGAATCCAATAAAATCGTAGTCTATGCAGCCCTGTTTGGTAATCTGGCGATTGCGCTGGTGAAATTTGTTGCGTCCTATATAACCAATAGTTCTGCCATGTTCAGTGAGGCAATTCATTCCGTAGTAGATACCTTGAATGAAATTTTACTGTTATATGGCATGAAAAAATCAGAAAAACCGGCAAATGCCAAACATCCTTTTGGTTATGGGCGTGAACTGTATTTTTGGGCTTTTATTGTGGCATTGATGGTTTTTGCCTTGGGTGCGATCGTGTCCATCTATCAAGGGATACAGCATATTCTTCAGCCTGAAGTCATGCGGGACCCATTGATCAATTATATTGTGCTGGGTCTGGCGATTCTTTTTGAAGGATTTTCATGGTCAGTGGCTTTAAAAACCTTTCGTAAACAAAAGGGAAATCTGGGATATTTTGAAGCCTTTCGACACAGTAAAGATCCAACGACCTTTACCGTGTTATTTGAAGATACTGCCGCCCTGGTCGGCTTGGTGATTGCTCTGGTCGGTATCTTTCTGGCGCATCAACTGAATATTCCTGAATTGGACGGTGCCGCATCGATTTTAATTGGTATTGTTCTGGCGGTTTCTGCCTGGTTTCTGGCACGTGAAACCAAAGGTTTGTTACTGGGTGAAACGGCAGATCCAAAACTGCGTGAAGATGTATTGAACATTGCTCAACAGGATGCGGCAGTTTTTAGTGCTAATGGGGTATTGACTGAGCAGATGGGTGCTCAGCAAGTCATTGCATCATTGAGTCTGGAATTTAAAGATGATTTAACTTCTGATGAAATTGAAGCCTGTGTCAACCGGATCGAAGCGCAGATTAAACAGCTGCACCCGGAAATTATTGCTTTATTTGTGAAACCCCAAACCAAGGCCGTATGGCTGGAACGAACTCAAGGTCGTGTATAAAGATCTAAAAAACGCTTGAGGTTGGTATTTTGATCTCAACTTGCCTTTCTCGCACAATTGATGTGATGATACAGAGGTATGGCGAATTTCATCATAAAATCATCAATGGGCAGACATGCTTTTGTCAGCATGGGCTTATAAATATTGAGTATCATTTTGTATTTTTAGACAGAAGGGCGCGAGCGAGATTTTTCTAGATAATCCAAGGCTTCAGCCAGCCATAAGGCCGATGAAATGCCATTTTTTTGCTAAAAATAACAAAAACATACATGATTTTCTGTGACGGATTTCATACTATGTTGCAGTGTGCCTGTTTTTAGTTTGTATGCTCATTAAAAGATGCACCGCTTGACCATTTCAAGAGGTTGTTGTCTTGCATATAGCGAATAATAAATAGTGGATGTTTATGCAAGATCTTCTCAAAACTAAAAAATTCCAGTTAATCACGGAATCCAGTTGGAAACATCTCTGGTCTAAGCCAGTGTTTGAGTATCTGCATTCAGATCATTTCGACGGAAAACAGTTTCGTAATCTTGAGCATGCATCTCTATCGCGCGGTCGCTTTGATTTATATAAATGGCTCATTACCCGAAAATCCAAGACCTGGAATGTTAATCTTGACGAGGAACGTGCCGAGTTTTTTTCTCGTCCACGCGCATTGCCACAGCAGCGTCCAGATGCAGCTCTGGATGACTGGCAAGTCTGGTTTATTGGTCACGCCACCACATTAATTCAGATCGGCCCCTATAACTTCCTGACCGATCCGGTTTGGGCTGAATATGCCAGTCCATCGGCTTCTACAGGGCCGCAGCGGGTCATTCCGGCTGGCATTGCCTTGGATGAATTACCTCAGATTGATGCCGTACTGCTCAGCCATAACCATTATGATCATATGGATCTGGCTAGTCTGGAATGGCTGCACAACACTTTTGAGATGCCTATTTATACTGGTCTGGGTAATGCCTGGTATTTGCCAGAACATTATACCGTGCATGAAATGGACTGGTGGGAAAGTGCCTTTTTTGAAGAGATCCGGATTGTCTATACGCCGGCTCAACATGCCTCAGGGCGCGGCATGCGCGATCAGAACTGTGCACTTTGGGGAGGATTTTCTTTATTACATGGCAAGGAACATTGTTTTTTTGCCGGAGATAGTGGCTACGCCTCACATTTTAAAGAAATTCGTAAACGTCTGGGTGCACCGCGAATTGCCTTACTCCCGATAGGAGCGTATGAACCGCGTGAACTGATGCGCGCGATCCATATGAATCCGGAAGATGCCTTCCATGCCCATCACGACTTGCAGGCTAAATGTTCACTGGCGATTCATTACCGTACTTTTCAACTCACGGATGAAGACCGGGATGCACCGGAACATGAGTTGCATGAGATCATCAAGCATTCTTCCAAGTTGATTAATCCATTTTACTGCATACGGGAAGGCAAACGGATTATTGTTTAAGCACTTCCTGCTGTTCCTGTGGGATGAGTTGAATGGTTAATACGGACAGCTTCTTCCAGAAAATGGCGTTTATTTTCGCTGGATGGAATCAGGCAATACTCGGTTTTGCCAAATAACCTGTAACGATTTAAAGCGACCACACGATACAGAAAATCTCGGATAAAACGTGGAACAAAATAACCTGCGCTCATTAAATTAAAGGGAAAACCAAGATGCTGCAGCGCCTTCAGTAATGCAGTCGATTCCGTATAGAGTGTGCCATCTTGAATGACGAGCATCGTGGTGTAATGTTCGGTTGGCATCTGATAACGTTCGAGCAGTGCCGTACCTAAAGGCGATTGGGCGGAAACCAGTTTAAACTGTATCTTCTTATCGTATTGAATCAGAAACCGTGCCCAGCCATTGCAGATCACGCAAACAGCATCAAATAAAACGATGTCGTGTTGTTGAATGATGTCTTCAATATTCGCATGCATTGTTGTATTTCTTTTTGTGCTGACTTGCTTCTATAGTGCTTGATGCTGCAATAAAAAACCACCCGAAGGTGGTTTTTATACGTGTCTAAACTGGCTTAGAGAAAGCTAGGCAAATCTTTGGCTGGATCGGTTTCACGTGCTGCTTGGGCATCTGCTACGGTCATGCCGAGTGCTTGTGCTACGCCTTCGCCGTAGGCTGGATCACAGTGATAACAGTTGCGGATGTGACGGTATTTGATGAAATCTAGTGCATCCCCCATCGCTCCGGCCGTGTTATTAAACAGAGCCTGTTTCTGCTGGTCATTCATCAGGTTGAACAGGGCACGGGGTTGGCTGAAGTAATCATTGTCATCTTCACGGAAATCCCAGAAATCGGCATCACCGGTGATTTTCAGTGGCGGTTCTCTGAATTCCGGTTGTTCCTGCCACTGGCTGAAACTGTTCGGCTCGTAATGTGGCAATGAACCATAGTTGCCATCCATGCGGCCTTGACCATCACGGCGGTTCGAATGTACAGGACAGCGTGCAGCATTGACCGGAACCTGTGAATGATTCACGCCAACACGGTAACGCGCTGCATCGGCATAGTTCACTAAACGTGCCTGTAACATACGGTCCGGTGAGTAGCTGATACCCGGTACAAGATTGCTTGGTGCAAAGGCTGCTTGTTCTACATCCTGGAAATAGTTTTCCGGATTGCGGTTCAGTTCAAATTCACCGACTTCAATCAGTGGATAATCGCCCTTCGGCCAGACTTTGGTCAGGTCAAATGGATGATAAGGCACTGTTTCAGCTTCGAGTTCCGGCATGATCTGAACGTACATTTTCCATTTTGGATAGTCACCACGTTCGATGGCATCAAACAGGTCGGTCTGGCTGCTTTCACGGTCTTTGGCGATCAAGTCTGCAGCTTCAGCATCGGTCAGGTTCTGGATGCCTTGCTGGGTACGCATATGGAATTTTACCCAGAAGCGTTCATTTTTGGCATTGATAAAACTGAAGGTGTGACTGCCAAAACCATGCATATGACGGTAACCGGTCGGAATCCCGCGGTCGGACATGACAATGGTCACTTGATGCAAAGCTTCAGGCAACAGTGTCCAGAAATCCCAGTTATTGGTGGCACTGCGTTTGTTGGTTTTCGGGTCACGCTTGACTGCTTTATTCAGGTCAGGGAATTTGCGGGCATCCCGCAGGAAAAACACCGGGGTGTTATTGCCGACCAGATCCCAGTTGCCTTCTTCAGTATAGAATTTTAAGGCAAAACCGCGAATATCGCGTTCCGCATCGGCCGCACCACGTTCACCTGCCACCGTTGAGAAACGCGCAAACATTTCGGTTTTTTTGCCGACTTCAGAGAAAATTTTAGCGCGGCTATATTGGGTAATATCATTGGTCACGGTAAAGGTGCCGAAAGCACCTGAACCTTTGGCATGCATACGACGCTCTGGAATCACTTCGCGGACAAAGTTGGCCAGTTTTTCATTCAGCCATAAATCCTGGGCAAGTAAAGGTCCACGTGCACCTGCCGTCATACTGTTCTGGTTGTCGACCACAGGTGCACCAGCTTCAGTGGTCAGGTGGGTGACAGGGCATTTTTTAAAATCTTGGCTCATCTTTCCTCTCCAAGTTTTGAATATCTTGTGTCGTTTATCTAGTATTCATAAGATATTGAGATATATGCTAATCAGATCAGGTTTCACTATATTTACAATATCTTTAAATAAAGGGTGTTACAGCACAAAACGGAATTCAGGATATAATTGAGTGAGCTCACTCAAAACGTATTTTTAAAGTTAATAAAGTTTAAAATATTGAAAATTAAATGGTTACTTTTAAAAAGTAACGGGTTTTCCACTCTCTGACAATATCAAATTCTATATATTTTGAATAACTCAAATAATGAATGGGATTAAACGAAAATAACAATATCTAAGTCCATAATATGTTTTTATCAAAGGATAAAAATAATAAGTGAATAGTATTGTTTAAAATATATTTTATAACTGATTTATTTTAAACGTTTTTTTAATCGAGTTTTGTTGGGCTGAAGAAACCCATAAAAATAATGAATGAAATAAGGGTGTTTTCTGGCTATAACTCCCATTTTTGCATATAGAAAATCCTATCCAGATGGTCTTTATTTTTAAAAAAGTATTGGCAAATATGCTTGAAAATTAGTCAGTCGGCCCTATAATTATCTCACTCCTTCCTCAAAATCACATAGAGAGTAAAATGGCCAAGAAAAAAACAGCCGAGCAGGTGGTGATCCACAATTTTGTGGCAAAACACATGCATGAAGTCAACAAAAGCCAGGTCTTTGTAGACCGAAAGAAAAATGCAAAACGTGGCTACAACAAGCACAGACAAGGGCGATATTCCATGGAAGATCGCCCTTTTTTAATGGCTGCTTAAGGTCTGTAAGGTGGCTGGGGACGACGCGGTGGCTGTTTAGGATTGGTTTTAACTGGAGAGAGCGGGGCGACAGGCCGGTTGTTACGAGTTTGCGAATATTGATTTGGATGCCGGGATGACGTTGTCGATTTATCCGCAATTAAGTCATTAAAGAATTTATTGAGTCTACTGTGCACTGGCGCTTTGTGGTGAGGGGAGTGAGACTGTGGTCTGGCCTGCTGAAAACTGGCAAATTGATCTTTTTGCTGGTGATAGAGTCTGGTGGCAATGACGGAGGGGTCATCTCTGCCTAAACGCCGCCGTTGCGATGCCGAAATTTCAATGCCCAATAATGGAGTCATTTTAGGCCGATCGGCATAGTTCGTTGCTCGATTGCTGGCAGGGCGTATATAAGATGAACCGGAATTATGAGCTTCTTTGCGGGCAGCCAAGGCCGGTGCAAGAATGACTACATAGAACACTGCAACAATCATGAACAGGATGACCAGAAATTCCATAACCACCTCTACCACTGTCGAGGGACTGGAAAAAGTCCCGTATTAGGCACTCACCATACGTGATGCTGATTTCACCATATCCCCTAAACCATGGGTTCTGAAATAATATTCTAACCAGCTTTTTACCATGAGCGGATTGTCCATTTTTAACACATGTTGCAGCAATTCCTGTGCATCACTCATCGGAACATGACAAATGGTTTTACGTACCCGCAAAATATTACTGGAACTCATCGACAGGGTGTTAAAGCCCATGGCCATGAGCAAAACTGCAGACAGCGGATCGCCTGCCATTTCACCGCAGATACTGACCGGTTTTTCATTGCGATGACAGTCCTGCACCAAACGGGTCAGGGCACGCAGTACTGCTGGGTGTAAATGTGAATAGACATTGGCCACCCGCGGATTATTACGGTCCACGGCCAACAGATATTGGGTCAGATCGTTGGAGCCGACCGAGAAGAAATCCACCAGTTCGGAAAATTCATCAATCTGATGAAGCACACTCGGCACTTCCACCATGATGCCGAGTTTTGGTTTATTTACCTTGACCTGTTCTTCTTCTTGAATCGCCGCATGATCACGTTCCAGCAGGTAGAGGGCTTCTTCGACTTCGCTGACACTGGTCACCATCGGCAGTAGAATATGCAGGTTATTCAGTCCGATGCTGGCCTTGAGCATGGCGCGAATCTGTGAAGAAAAAATTTCTGGATGATCCAGAGTAAAACGAATGCCGCGCCAGCCGAGTGCCGAATTTTCTTCTTCAATCGAGAAATACGGCAGGTCTTTGTCGGCCCCAATGTCCAGCGTTCGCATCACCACCGGTTTATTGGCAAAATGACTGAGTTGCTGACGATAAATCGCACGTTGTTCTTCCTCGCCCGGGAAGCGGTCACGCAACATAAACGGAATTTCAGAACGGTATAAACCGACACCTTTGGCACCGCGCTGCACGCCACGCACTACATCAATCATCAGGCCGGTATTGACATACAGTTTTACTGCGACGCCGTCCGGAGTAATTGCATCTTTGGTTTCGTACTGGCGCAAATCTTTGGCAATCTGTTCTTCTTCTTTTTGAATTTCTTTATAGCGACTGCGCAGGCGCCGTGGCGGATTAATAAAGACACGGCCCTGATGTGCATCGACAATCATCTCTAGATCATCGAGGGTGTTGATCGGCAGCTCAGTCACACCGACCACAGTCGGAATACCGAGAGCACGTGCCACAATCACCATATGCGAGTTCATGGCACCTTCAGTGGTGACAATCGCGGCAATTTTATCCACGGGCAGTTCAACCAGTGCAGCCGTCGATATTTCCTCACCAATTAGAATACTTTCATCGGTCAGTTCACGGTGACTGGCATCGGCTTCCTGTAAGCGCGCCAGAATGCGGCGGCCCAGATCTTTTAAGTCCGCCACCCGCTCACGTAAATAATCATCTTCCATCTGGGAGAATTGTGCCACATGATTGTCAATGACAATTCGCACGGCGCCTTGTGCCCAGTGACCTTCACGAATAAAAGCCTTGATTTCTGCAGGCAGGGCATTTTCATCCAGCATACGCAAGAACACGCTAAACAGTGCGCGTTCCTCGGCCATCAACGCATCCTGCATTTTGTCATCTAGCGACTGGATTTCTTCGCGGACTGAATTCAGGGCGTTATCTAATAGCTCCAGTTCTTCGCTAATGTCATCCGCTTCACGGTCAGGGACTGCGGCAAGATCTGCTGGCGGATAGAGAATCACTGCACGACCTAAGGCAATACCACCCGAGCCAGAAACTCCCTGAAAGGTTTTATAGGCGGGCAGGTTGCTTGGCTTGCGGAATACATCGATATTGCCGACGGCATGGGCATGGGCGATGACGCCAGAAAGCTGCGCACAGAGTGTCACCAGAAAGGATTCAGCAGCTTCAGAAAAGTCCTGTGATTCTTTGTTCTGAACCACCAGCACACCCATCACCTTACGGCGATACATCACTGGCACACCGAGGAAGGAGTTATAAATTTCCTCACCGGTTTCAGGTAAAAACAGGAAGCGCTCGTGTTTAGGGGCATTGTCCAGATTGACAATTTCCTCACGCTGTCCAACCAGGCCCACCAGACCTTCGCCGGTCTGCAAAGACACATGGCCGACAGATTCTGCATTCAGGCCTTTAGACGCCATGAGCAGATAACGCTGATTGCGTTCGTCGAGGAGATAGATCGAGCAGACATCAACCTGCATGGCCTCGGCCACATGTTTGACCATGATGTCGAGCGATTCATGCAAACTGGTGGACGCATTGATCTCCTGAACAATACGTCTCAAGGTGTCCAGTTGCATATTCGACATAAGGTCTGCTCCGTCTATTCAGAATTTCAGTGATTAAGTTTATTTATAACAATAGCCGCGTAAAAAATCTGCATTATTTATGCGATTTTTTAAGGTTTTTGCTGGGGCAGTTGCTGACACAACTCCACCAAGGCTTTGCGGTAAACATCACGTTTGAAATTCACGACTTGACCGAGTGGGTACCAATAACTGACCCATTGCCATTGATCAAATTCGGGCGGATCAGACAGATTCAACTGAATATGCTGAACGGGGGCCGTGAGTTTGAGTAAAAACCACTTTTGTTTTTGACCGATACAGACCGGATCAGAGTCCGTACGAATGTATCGATGCGGCAAACGATAGCGCAACCAGCCTTTGGTTTGCGCGACTATCTGGACGTGTTCGGGCAATAAGCCAACTTCTTCTCTCAGCTCACGATAGAGTGCCTGCTCAGGGGTTTCTCCATATTGGATCCCGCCTTGTGGAAATTGCCATGCATTATGACCAATGCGTTTTGCCCATAAAACCTGTCCAGCATCGTTTGCCAAAATGATCCCGACATTCGGTCGGAAACCTTCAGAGTCGATCATTTGGCTACCTAAAAATTGTTTAATTTATGCCTTTGCCATCGGGGAGCATTATTTCGTTATCCAACTCGAAAAAAGCAAAGTTTAAAAATGTTAAAATTGCTATGATCTTAACGAATTTCTATCGACTAGCGGAGATAGATTTACAATTTTTTTCTTAAATTTCAGTTTTAACGAGTATTTTCATGAAATTGGCGCTATTTGATCTCGATCACACCTTGTTAAACACGGATTCGGATCATTCTTGGGGAGAGTTTTTGGTCAGTGAGGGCCTGGTCGATCCAGTTCAGCATCGCGCCATGAATGACAAGTTCTATGACGATTATAAAAAAGGTCAGCTGGATCCTTATGCCTATAATGAATTTGTGTTCCAGTTTCTGACCAAACATGACAATGATTATTTGACTGAATTACATCAACTGTTCATGCAAAAAGTCATTCGTCCACAAATGCGTCCTGAAGGTTTTAAAGCCATTGAGCGCCACCGTGAAGCAGGGCATGCCTTAGTGGGGATTACCGCAACTTCAGACTTTATTACCGCACCCATTTTTCGTGAATTCGGAATTACTGAAATTATTGCCACCAATGCTGAAGTCATTGATGGGAAATATACTGGTAAAGTCATCAATACCGCATGCTATCAGCAAGGGAAGCTGGTGCGCCTGGAACAATGGCTGGAAGGTCGCGATGTAACCGAGTCTTGGGCCTATTCAGATTCGATTAATGACCGTTTCTTGCTGGAATATGCGGATCATGCCATTGCAGTCAATCCGGATGATCGCTTAGAAAGTCTAGCCCAAGAACAGGGCTGGGAAATACAGGACTGGTCGATCTAAGTATTCTAGTCCCATTCATGTGATTTATTCAGCACAACTTCGGTTGTGCTTTTTATTTGCCTCATTTGAATATTAATGTTTTTTCACAGTCCGGCTGAATCAGACATGCTATGCTCAAAAAACAGGACATGATAACAATAGTAGATTCTGAGGTATGAGATATGACTCACGTTCGACCACGTATGACACATCTGTTCCAACAGCTTGGCTTGGATGCCAGTGCAGAAGGTATTGAAACATTTATTCACGAGCATCAATTGCATAAAGATCTGACTTTACTGGATGCGCCGTATTGGTCAGAGGCACAACGTCAATTTTTAAGTGAGAAAATAGCCTCTGATGGCGAATGGGCGATTGTGGTAGATCAACTCAATGAATCCTTGCATGAAAATTCAACCAGTGAAGGATAAGATATAAAGCCAATCGTATGATTGGCTTTTTTAGACTATGACCTTACCTTTAGCGAATCCGTTTCCAGATCGTGACTTGTGACAGGGTGTGTTGATACTTTCTGGCCGTTTCTCGAATCACAAAAGGCACATCTTGGGGTTCGGTCACCAATTCAAAGTGCTGGGTTAAAATGTTGGAAATACCAGCCAAAGTCGTGATCTTTTCCCCATCCTGCTGAAAACCGCCCAGCCATTCGCTACGCGCCGTATGTTCTTCCAGCCAGGTATAGGGCGAACTCAGCATTAAAATTCCACCTATATTGATACGTTTATGAATCTGCAATAAAAAGTCTTTCGGATGATGCAGCCGGTCAATCAGGTTCGCTGCCAGAATAAAATCATAGTCGCTAAAATGTGCTTTCAGGTTGCAGGCATCGGCCTGAAAAAATTCCGTTTTTGACGCAAACTGTTCCAAAGCGACATCTTCAAGTGAACAGCTTTTTTCTTCGCTTAATTCACCTTCTAGCGGCAGCTGATAACGTACCCTATTGCCTTGAGCCAAATAAACTGCTTGCTGGATAAAGCGTGCCGAAAAGTCCAAACCGGTTACCTGATCAAAAGAGCGTGCCAGTTCAAAGCTGGCGCGGCCGGTAGCACAGCCAATATCTAAGGCACGATGGCACGGCGTTTGCTGAAAATAGGGTTGTGCCAGATCGACCAGTGTTTTGGCAAAATTAGCGATACCAAAATATTCGATACCATACTGGAATTCCAGATATTGGGAGACCAGCTGGTCGCTTTCATAATGCGAAGGGAAATGTTGCAATGCTTGATCAGAAGCGACGTAGCGAAAACCAGCGTGCTGAAAGAAATGCCGTCTGAAGGCGTAGCGGGAACTATATAAAGCTTCATTGCCCGCCGAAATCCAGGAGCCACCTTTCATCAGGTTATGGCGACCGTCAAAGGTCGGTGTACTGAAATCATCATAAAATGGATGCACCTGAAAACCCTGAAATGGATAGATCGGGGTTTCAGTCCACTGCCAGACATTGCCTTGAATATCGTAAAAATCACCCTGCTTGAAATGATCCACCGGACAGGAGCTGGTGCCGTATTTCAACTCGATATTGGCCTGTTCAGGACTTTGTAAATCTGGATCCAGGTCTGAAACGGCATACAGGCGATACCATTCATCTTCAGTCGGCAAGCGAATGGTTTTTCCAAGCTGTTGCGATTTCCACTGACAAAAGGCCTTGGCTTCATGATAATTCACTTCTACCGGCCAGTCCCAAGGCATCGGCACTTCTTCTAGCATCAATCGCAGTGACCAGCCTAATTCAGTTTTGCGCCAGAAACAGGGATGAGCAGCTTGTGAAAATTGCAGCCAGCCTAGACCTTCTTCACTCCAGTAGTGTTCGGTCTGATAGCCATCAGCTTCGACAAAGGCCAGAAATTCCTGATTCGATACCAGATATTTGGAGGCTGCAAAAGCTGCAACCTCGGCTTCATGCCGGCCGTATTCATTGTCCCAGCCATAAAATGGATGGTTAAAATCTTTCTGTAAATGCACTTTGCCTTCCGGCACATCCAGCAAAATATTATCCGGGGCCATGCCGGTAATAATATTGGCACGCCATTGTGGATGCTGGCGTACATGTTCCAAAGCATGCTGGCGGATCAGCACAGAAGAAGTTTCCAGATGGATCCGTTCATGTTCGATGCCCATGATGATGGTCCACCAAGGGTTTTGCCAGTTTAAGGGTAGAGTTAGCGGAGCATGTTCAAGGATGTTCAGGATCAGGGCGCGTACCTGATGCCGATAATCACGGACTTCCTGCACACTGGGCCAGTCATAGTGCACTTCATCCAGGTCATCCCAGCTCATCTCGTCTACACCGATCGCGAAGATACTTTCAAAATGCGGATTTACGCGTTCGCTAATTAGCTTGCTGAGCAGCAGTTTATTGACAAAAAAAGTGGCGGTATGGGCAAAATAAAAAATTAGCGGATGACGTAAAGTAATCGGCTTGATGAAAAATGCATCTTCATGTTTGAGGCATTCAAACAGTTGTTCATAGGTGTCAAAGGTGTTCAGGAAATATTCGCGCAGGCAGTGCCGGGCAGTCTGTTCATCGGCAAAATCAAGTGCCGGCGTGGGCAGCAGCATCGGTTTGGCCGAAAGCCATAGGCTGCTTGTATTTGTTTTATCTTGAGAGTGGGATTTTAAGGGAGAATCGAGCTGCATCCGTCAGGCTCCATCGAATAGTTTTAAGCATTCCTCTGCACTGCAAAAGAATGGAATTGTCTTAAAAATACTCGAAAGATATCGCCAGATGGGGTGTATTTAGGTAACAAAATGCTGCACCGTTTTAGATGCAGCATGTTCAGGAACAGCTTAAATAGACAGCGAGGCACCCTGCATGAGCTGAACCAGAGCCTGTGCCGCTTTGGACTGAGTACGACCCGGATGCCAGACCATGCCCAAGCGACGGTTCATTTCCAGATTAATATCTAGTTGGTGAAGGTCATGATTGACCAAAGTTTTTGGCAGTACCGACCAGCCTAAGCCAATCGATACCAGCATCCGGATTGATTCCAGCGGATTATTGCTCATACTGACTTTCGGTTTAATACCCTGTTTTTCAAATTCGGCCAAAGTAATTTGCGAGGTATAGGTCTGTGATGAGGGCAACAGGCTTGGATAGTCGAGCAAATCTTCCAGACACAGATTTTTTTGCTGCGCCAGCGGATGAAACGGTGCCACCACAAAGACCAGAGGATCATTCCAGATAGTCACATAATTCAGACGCGCATCACCCCGTGGCGGCAAGGTTAAAAATGCCAGTTCCAGATCGCCGGCAATCACTTGTTCATGCGCCTGCTCGGAATCGACAAAATGCACATCCAGAGTCACGTCAGGATATTCCTGAACATAACGGCGCAAATGACTCGGCAGATGATGCAGGCCAATATGATGACTGGTACCAATTTTTAGTTTGCCCTGTACCTGACCCTGTTCATGGCTCAAGGTATAATGAATATCCCCGAGTTCATTCAGCCAGTTTTTCACTTTAGGCAACAGGGAGTGTGCCGCGTGGGTGGCCTGTACGCCACGTCCGGCAGATTCAAACAGCTTGACCCCAAAGTATTCTTCCAGACTGTGAATACGTTTGGTGACAGCAGGCTGGGTAATGAAGAGCTGATCTGCGGCCAGAGAAATCGAACCGGTTTCCATGACTTTCACGAAGGCTTCAAAGGCTGCGAGATTCATCTTAATCACCTATAAAGAATTTTTATGTGTAAATCTATTATTGTTATATTTTAAGAATAAATCAAAATAAAATTACCTTATCTATGTTGCAGTGCTGAATTACTATACATTTTCAAAGCCTTGGCATTTTAAAAACTAAAAAAGACTGCCTTTCTCAAAACAGCCTTTCATCTGGAACCTCGACCGAAGAGTTTAGACGGTAATGTCCTCATTCTGCTGTTGGTTATTACCCTCCCAGATTTTTTCGTGGAAGAAGAAAGCCACTGCTTGTACCGTTGGCTCTAATAAACTTAAGGCAATGGCCATGGTCAAACTGCCAGTCACCAAGTAACCCACAATCATCGCTACTGTAATATGCATAATGTAGTAGCTGAAGGTCTTTTTGAACATGCGCTGGTTGTTGTCTACAAAGCGTTGAATATGTGCCATGTCGAAGTTCCTTAAAAATAATCTCTGTCGATGAAGAAATAATAATAATTCTCATTTGATTTGTAAAAGCGAATATTTTTTATAAATTAATCGGAAAATTAGATTTATGGAAATAGAGCTAAAGCATAATTTGATTCAGCTTTTAAAAGATTCCAAAAAGTTTTTTAACTGATAAAAATGATAAATTAGATTTATGTGATTGCAGCGATATAATCAAAATCAGAGAAAGAATTTACCCAGTCCAGTGGAGTATATCGACATGGCAGGCGCAACCCAAACAGCAAAAACATTATATGATAAATTGTGGGACGACCATTTAGTAACGCAACGTGATGATGGTTCTGCCTTACTGTACATCGACCGTCACTTATTACATGAAGTGACTTCTCCACAGGCCTTTGAAGGTTTGCAATTGGCCGGGCGCAAGCCATGGCGTTTAAGTGCCAACATTGCCACACCGGATCATAACGTACCGACTTCGAAAAAAGAGCGTGAGCAGGGCGTTGCCGGAATTGAAGATGAGACTTCGCGCATCCAGGTACAAACTTTGGATGACAACTGCAAGACCTTTAATATTGTTGAATTTGATATTAATGATATCCGTCAGGGCATCGCGCATGTGGTCGGGCCGGAGCAAGGCTTGACTTTGCCAGGCATGACCGTGGTATGTGGTGACTCGCATACCGCAACACATGGTGCTTTTGGCTGTTTGGCGCATGGGATCGGGACATCCGAAGTTGAACATGTATTGGCGACTCAATGCTTGGTTCAAAAGAAGATGAAAAATATGTTGGTACGCGTTGACGGCAAATTAGGTCAGGGCGTAACACCGAAAGATGTGGTCTTAGCCATTATTGGCAAGATTGGTACCGCAGGCGGTACTGGTCACGCGATTGAATTTGGCGGTCAGGTCTTCCGTGACATGTCGATTGAAGGTCGTATGACCGTGTGTAATATGGCGATCGAAGCCGGTGCACGCGTGGGTATGGTTGCTGTGGATGACAAAACCATCGAGTATGTTAAAGGTCGTCCTTATGCGCCAACTGCGGAACAGTGGGATCAGGCGGTAGCGTACTGGAATACATTGCATTCGGATGAATGTGCATATTTTGATACGGTGGTCGTGTTGCAAGGTGAAGAAATTGAGCCGCAAGTGTCTTGGGGAACTTCTCCTGAGATGGTCATTCCAGTGTCTCAAGCAGTACCAACTTTAGAACAAGCCAAAGACGATGTACAACGCAATGACTGGAACCGTGCTTATCAATATATGGGCTTAAATGCCGGTCAGGCCTTGGCTGAGATTCAACTGGATCGTGTCTTTATCGGTTCGTGCACCAATTCGCGTATTGAAGATATCCGTGCTGCAGCCGAAGTGATCAAAGGTCGTAAGGTCGCATCTTCAATCAAACAGGCGATGGTGGTTCCGGGTTCTGGTCTGGTCAAAGCTCAGGCAGAAGCGGAAGGCTTGGACAAGGTATTTGTCGAAGCGGGCTTTGAATGGCGTGAACCAGGTTGTTCAATGTGTCTGGCGATGAATGCCGACAAGTTGCAGCCGGGCGAGCATTGTGCCTCGACTTCGAACCGTAACTTTGAAGGTCGTCAGGGCAATGGCGGTCGTACTCATCTGGTAAGTCCAGCCATGGCAGCCGCTGCTGCGATTGCAGGTCACTTTGTTGATGTTCGTTCATTTTAATTGGTACGTAGGAGCACAGACATGAAAGCTTATACCGTTGAACAAGGTATCGTTGCACCCTTAGACCGTGCCAATGTCGATACAGATTTAATTATTCCAAAACAGTTTTTGAAATCGATCAAACGTACCGGTTTTGGTGACAATTTATTTGATGAATTACGTTATTTGGATGAAGGTTATCCAGGGCAGGACAATTCAGTTCGTCCGATCAATCCGGACTTTGTCTTGAACCAGCCACGTTATCAGGGTGCATCTATTTTAATTTCACGTGCCAATTTTGGTTGTGGTTCTAGTCGTGAACACGCACCGTGGGCCTTGAGTGAGTACGGTTTTCGTACTGTGATTGCACCAAGCTTTGCCGACATTTTCTTTAATAACTGTTTTAAAAACGGTATGTTGCCAGTGATTTTGGCTGAAAATATTGTTGAGCAGTTATTTAAGGAATGTGCGGCAGATGAAGGCTATCAACTGACTATTGACTTGCAGGCACAAGAAGTTCGCACCCCTACAGGTGAAAGCTTTAAGTTCGAAGTCGATCCATTTCGCAAGCATTGCCTGTTAAATGGTCTGGATGATATTGGCTTAACTTTGCAGGTAGCGGATGATATTCGTGCCTATGAAGAAAAAACCAAACAATCGCGTCCTTGGGTATTTGCCGAAATTCATGGATAAATCAGTAAAAATTGTCATGGCATGACTGCGATGCCCTTGCTAATATCGGAAGATTATTGAGTTTTTTGATTGGGTAAGACAGACATTATGGCGAATTATTGGAAACAGTGGCTTGCTTTAAGTTCAGTATCGGTGCTGTTGACTGCATGTCAAAGCATCGACACGATGAAACTCAAACATGCCAAAGAAAATGCTGAGAGCAAAAGCAATGCCCTGATCTACTGTACAGGGACGCCAGATTGCCAGTTCGAACGCTTCAATCAGACCATTATTGTCAACGCTGACAATGGCCGCATCAGTGATGAGGCGCTGAAGCAGAAACTGGTGCGCTTGCAGGCCAAAAATTTAAATCAGGCCAATCCGATTTATTTATCCGTGCCGGCAGGACAGCATGAACTGGTCGTGCGTTTTTATCCGATCAGTAAGGATAAAGCGGAAACTTTACATGTATTCCATCGTTTTCAGGCCAATAACCGCTATAGCTTAAAAATGTTTCGTGACCGTAGTGCGCGTAGCAGCAGTTTATTAAATGCTTCGGCGCCGGATCCGCTTTGCGTAGATCTGGTACAAGAGCAAAAAACCATTCGTCGTTTTTGCAAACCCTATAATGCAGTCACCGGGATTGCAGAGTTTGTAGAAAAGAAAATTTAACCTCTGTCAGGTCTGAATCTGACGTTTTAAACGGAAAATCTCATGTCTAAACAAATTTTGATTTTAGCTGGTGACGGCATCGGCCCTGAAATTGTAAAAGCCGCAGAGCAAGTACTCACACGCGTAAATGAAAAATTTAATCTTGATTTGACATGGGAACAGGGCTTACTCGGTGGTGCAGCCATTGATGCACATGGTTCACCGTATCCTGAAGTGACCTCTGAACAGGCTAAAAAAGCTGATGCGATTTTACTCGGTGCCGTGGGCGGTCCAAAATGGGATACGATTGAGCGCTCAATTCGTCCGGAACGTGGTTTATTGAAATTGCGTAGTGAACTGAACCTGTTTGCTAACTTGCGTCCAGCCATTCTTTATCCGCAATTGGCTGATGCTTCAAGTTTAAAGCCTGAAATCGTAGCAGGTCTGGATATTCTGATTGTGCGTGAATTGACCGGTGGTATTTACTTCGGTCAGCCACGCGGTATCCGTGAACTGGAAAATGGCGAGAAACAAGGCTATAACACTGACGTTTATTCAGAATCTGAAATCAAGCGTATCGCCAAAGTCGCTTTTGAAATGGCCAACTTGCGCGGTGGTAAAGTATGTTCAGTGGATAAAGCCAACGTGCTTGAAGTAACTGAACTGTGGAAACAGACAGTGACTGCGCTGAAAGATGCCGAATACCCTGAAATTAATTTATCGCATATGTATGTCGACAATGCCGCAATGCAACTGGTGCGTGCGCCAAAGCAGTTTGACGTGATTGTCACCTCGAATCTGTTCGGTGATATCCTGTCTGATGAAGCTGCGATGTTGACCGGTTCAATCGGCATGTTGCCATCGGCATCTCTGGATGAAAATGGCAAGGGCATGTATGAGCCTTGTCATGGTTCTGCACCAGATATCGCCGGTCAAAACCTGGCAAATCCATTAGCGACGATTCTTTCGGTGGCGATGATGTTGCGTTATACCTTCCGTGAAGAAGCGGCTGCTAAAGCGATTGAAGATGCAGTAGGTCAGGTCTTGGATCAAGGCTTGCGTACGGCAGATATCATGTCTGAAGGCATGCAAAAAGTCGGTACGGTTGAAATGGGTCAAGCAGTCGTTGCTGCATTGAACTAAGCCTGTTTTGATTCAAAAAAACGCAGCCTTGAGCTGCGTTTTTTTATAATAGAAATTTCAAAGCTTAAACCCCTTAACAGGTTCGGCCTGTGGTGCGTACCGCGGTCGCAATATTATCTTTGAGTAAGAAGGTGATTTTACATTGCAATTTGACGTCGTAGCCGCCGGCAGGACTTACTGAGACAGGAATCGGTACAGTGCCTGTTCCTGTGGCAGGAAACTGCGCTACAGGCAAAGGAATGGTAATGGGGCGTTGTACCACATAGCTTAATTGTTTTGCGCTGCGTTCAGGCTCACTGATCTGCTGGTAACCTAAACGTTTTAGATCCAGAGTTTGATCGATCAGTTGGCTGCTTTGCCCAATGAACTGTTGTAAATAGGCATCACGCTGCGCAGTTGTTGATGAGGTGGTGCTGCATGCATTAAGCAAACTGAATGCTGTACAGCATACTAAAATCAGTGTGAACTTCATGAGCTGTCCTCACACCAAATAAAATGAGTGTAAGCGCATTCCATGCAAAAATACTGTTGTGATTTGATACACGGTAGAAGTTTAGCGTGGTGAGGTTGATCCCTGATTTAATCCGATACAGGCTTTGAACTCGATGAGTACAGCTCAGCAAGCTCTACCGGTAAAGCGAATCGCCTGAACAATTTCATCTTTCAAGTCAAACCAGATTTGGCATTTCATCTCAATGTTATAACCACCATTTGAGGGCATCGGCATTGGTGCGCCGATCGGAATGCTCTGACTAATATTCGGCGTTCCCATTGGAATATTCATATCCCGAAAAATAGTGTAGCTGAGAAATTCTGTGGTTTGAATCGGTTGCTGGGAGGTCTTGAATCCAATGGCACGAAGATCAAGCTGGCTACGAACCTGTGCGGCAGTTTGACCTACATAAGGTTGTAGAGACTGATGCAGATGCTGATTGCCGCCGGTAGCGCATGCAACGAGAAACAAGCTGGAAAGTAGGGATAAGCATTTCATATTCATTGTTTTTATACATGTTATTTTTAATTCAATGAATAGTCGTGAATTTATAAGGCTGTGTCAAATTATTTTATTGATTGATAAATAATTCAAGTAATAAAAAAGCCACTAAAAGTGGCTTTTGCTTGCGCTAAAACTTAGCGTGCACGATATGTGATACGACCTTTAGTCAAATCATAAGGTGTCATTTCAACCTTCACACTGTCGCCAGTTAAAATACGGATATAGTGTTTACGCATTTTACCAGAGATGTGGGCAATCACTTCGTGACCGTTCTCTAAACGTACACGGAACATAGTATTAGGAAGCGTCTCGGTGACAACGCCTTCGAACTCGATGAGTTCCTCTTTATTGGCCATAGCCTACCTGAATGAATAAATTGGAAAGGCGCAAATTATAGTCAATTTTTTTGCAAAATACAAGACGAAACGGGCGTTAGACTGATCATCTGCCAGTAAAATAGGCGAACTGTCACGATAATTTTTTTAACTAAAAAGACACCTGTTTCTGTTGTCAGTTTGGTCAATCACAGTTAATCTAAAATTAATCTTTTTAAGTATAAATGAAGTACATACAAGGAAGGCTTTTGAGTGAGTCAGCTAACGGATGCATCAGTCGTATTGCGTTTAGGCTATCAGGCGATTCGTCGTGCGGGGTTGCCAACAGAAGAACTTTTGACCAAAGCAGGAGTGGCTTTAAATCAGGTAGAGGCCAATGACCGTACTCCGCTGAGTGCCCAGTATGCCTTTTGGGTGGCGGCAGAGGAAGTCAGCAAGGATCCGGATATTGGATTGCATCTGGGTGAACACTTGCCTCTTTATCGTGGTCAAGTGATTGAACACTTGTTTGTTTCATCTGAAAATTTTGGTGAGGGACTGAAACGTGCTTTGGCTTATCAGCGACTGATCAGTGATGCCTTTGCTGCCAAATTGGTGATTGAAGATGACCGCTGCTATTTAACCAATGGTGAACAGCCTTTTGCTGAGAGTCTGGTCAATCGTCATTTTACTGAATGCGCCATGTCAGGTGTCCTGCGTTTCTTTAAATTTATTACTGAAGGGCGTTTTGAGCCGATTTATATCGATTTTAATTTTTCCAAAGGGGCACTTGATGATGAATACTTCCGGGTTTATGAGTGTCCGGTCAGTCTAGGTCAGAAAGAAACTCGTTTGTATTTCGATCCGACTATCCTGGAATATCCGCTGTGGCAGGCTGAACCTGAGCTGTTGCAGCTGCATGAGCAACTGGCCATTGAAAAGCTACAGGAACTGGCAAGATATGATCTGGTCGGTGAAGTACGTCGTGCAATCGGCTCTACTTTGGAGAGTGGCGAAACCACGCTAGAAACTGTGGCAGCCCAGCTGAACATCACGCCACGCCGTTTGAGAACACAACTGAGTGAGGCACATACCAGCTTTCAGCAGATTCTCTCGGATTATCGCTGTCGTCTGGCCAAGCGTTTGCTGGCGAGTACCAATGAGAGCGTCGAGCGGATTGTCTATCTGACCGGTTTTTCCGAGCCAAGTACCTTCTATCGTGCCTTTAAACGCTGGACTAATGAAACGCCAGTGGAATATCGGAAGCGGAAGCAGCGTTAAAAATCCCTCCTAACCTCTCTTTAAAAAAGGGAGGAATTCCCCTCCTTTTAGGAGGGGTTAGGGGAGGTAAATATTCTAAAAAATTTAAAAACTATTCCGGCATATTCAGCCAGTGCGGACCTAAGGGTAATTCAGGTAATTCAAACTGCGCCGGATAATCAGCATGAATAAAATACAAACCATCTGCTGGCGCAGTCACACCAGCAGCTTTACGGTCTTCTGCCGCGAAAATATTATCAATATGATCGGCAGCATACATGCCCTGACCAATTTCCAATAAACATCCCATGATATTGCGCACCATATGGTGCAGAAAGCCATCGGCCTGAATATCCAGTACCAGATACTGACCATGCTGAATCAGGCGGCAATGGCTGACATGACGAACGGGCTGATTGGACTGACAGGCTGCGGCGCGGAAGCTTTCAAAGTTATGCGTGCCTTCAAACTTTTTCGCGGCGTATATCATCTGTTCAACATCAAGCGGTGCATAGACATGGGTGACCTGTTTATGCAGCAATGCCGGGCGTACAGGGTGGTTGTAGACCACATAGCGATAGCGGCGCGCCTGTGCCTTAAAACGGGCATGGAAGCTGTGATCCATTTCTTTGATCCACTGGATCGAGATGTCTTTAGGGAGTTGGCTATTGCAGCCCATCAGCCAGCCACGTTCAGAACGCACGGCATCAGTATCAAAATGTGCCACCATGTTGGTCGCATGTACCCCGGCATCCGTGCGGCCGGCACCATGCAAGAGGATCGGTTGATCGGCAACTTTGCTCAGAACCTTCTCAATGGTTTCCTGTACGCTTGCAACTCCCGGCTGTTGAGTCTGCCATCCCCGATAATGCATCCCACAAAACTCAATTCCCACCGCAAAACGTTGCATAATGACCTCAAAACCTTATTGATCGTACCAATGACGATGCCATTGCTCTACAGTGTCGTATTGTAAATACATTTTTAGGGCTTTTGCATACAGATCCGCATGTCCATAACTTTCATTCAGCAAAATTTTGCAATGATTGACCCATTCGGCAATAGCATAGCGCTGATCCGTCGCACCAAAAGGCACTTGGGTGGTCAAGACGGAAATACAGCCCTGCTCATAGAGTTGATCAATGAGTGCAATCATGGCGTCATTGACCGCCAGGTTGCCAGTGCCAAAACCTTGCAGAAATAAAAAATGTGGTGGTCGAGCCAATAGGTTGTTCAGGTTATTCAGCTGCTGGGTCAGATCAACTGGCTGCATCATGATGCTCATGCAGTTGAATTCAGTCGCTTTCGTAATATCTTCAGCTTTGATCTGATAACACGCTTGACTGGTTTGGATTGCAATATTGGCCTCAAGACCGGAAAAGGCATTTAACTCAGTAGTATGCTGTTTCAGTGCAGTTTGCGCATGTAGCAGCTGATGATGGAATGCCAGATAGACCCCAGCGCTACATTCGCTGACGGAATCTAGTGCAAATTTCAGGTTATCTAGAGCATCACTAAATTCACGCTGTTCATTGCCTTGAGCATTCAGCAGCGGATATTGGCTACCGGTCAGTACCACATGCGCCGAGTTTCCAATAAAATGTGCCAGTACTGCACTGGCATAACTCAGCGTATCTGTACCGTGAATAATCACAAAATGCTGGATTTGCCGCGATTGCAATTGCTGAATAAACTGTACCAGTTGCAACCAGTCGGTTGCTGTACAGGCACTACTGTCCTTAATGGCGGGTGCATGATGGCATTCGACGAAATACTGCTCTGCAAGTATCTGTTCGAGCTTTGGAATAAATAAATCAGCAGGCATCGGTGCAAGAGGATCTCCCACGCAGCCGAATGTGCCACCCATATAAATTAATGCAATATTTTTTATCATAAAAAAAGCAGCCAATTATTGACTGCTTTAGTGTAAATCGAAATGCATCAAGATGCGATTTGATTCAGTAATTGCTCTGCGCGTTGCTGTTGTTCAGGAGTATATTCAGCTTCTCGCTCGGCAATGATTTCACGGGCAGCGGCGTAGGCACCGAGTTGAATATATTGCTGGGCAAGATCAAGATTGAGACTTGCTTCATTAACATCCAGTAATTCGGGGAAAGATTGTACGAGTGGATCATGCTGGTCTACGGCTGCCTGAGCTGGCGTAGCAGGGAGATCGAAACTCATCACTGTTGCAGCAGGCGCTTCTGGCGTGGTTTCCAAATGGTCTAATTTGAAATCCAGTCCGGATAGATTAGTTTGTGCAGCCGGCTCAGCCACAGGTGCTGCAGCTGTCAAACTGGATAGATCAAACTCAGTCGCTGGCACCGCAGTTTTTTCAGCTGCTGTTACAGGTGTGTCAAGTGAGAATGAGAAATCTAGAGGCTTGATTTCTTCAGTGGCAGCAGGCGCCGTTTCTACTGGAGCAGGTTGTTCCAAATCCAGTTTAAAGTCTAGGATGGGTGCCGTTTCTGTTGCTGCTGTAGTTTGAATATCTGTAGATGTACTCTGAAATTCAAAATCTACAGAAGGAGCAGCAGGTACAGGAGCCTCTTTAGCTTTTGGTGTTTCTACTGGGGTAGTCTTTGGTTCAAAATTAAATTCAAGTGGCTGAATATCTGCTACAGGTTCTACAGGGGTAGCCGGTTTACTTGGTTGAAAGTCTTGTTGCAATTGTTCAAATGCCAGTTCATTTGAAGGAGCCGGTGCAACCAGATCGGCAAAGGCATCTGAAGTTGAAGCAGCTTCCTGCGCAGAAGAAGTTTTAGGCTGGGCACTTGGAAAATCAATGGTCTCTTTTACAGCAGATGAAGATTTTTCAAATTCACGCTGTTTTGCTTCAGCTTGCGCCAGAATCTCATCTAAATGCAAAGAACGGATATGGTTGAGCAGCTGTGAAATTGCAAACTCATCTTTTTGTAAGATATGAATATCCAATAACAGCAGATAGAGTTCATGCTGGGAATTATCCCGATTCAGTGCCTGGTTAATCTGTGCTTCGGCCGCAAAAAAATTACGCTCTTGAATCAGGCCTTCAATTTTCTTGCGTGTGTCTGCTGATAATGGCGTTGCTGATTTTTTTGTGACCCCGACTGGCTCCACCACTTTGGTTCTTTGTGGGGCAGCTTTTGAAGCAGAGCCAGTTTTTTTCGCTTTTACCGTTTTAGTTTTTGCTTTATCTGATTCTTGAGCATCTTGTCGTTTTTTAAAGACAATTAATACGATGATCAATATCACTAATGGAATCACATAAATCAGCATGTTTTACCCCTTGGGGATAGAGTAGTTTAAGTTCGCCTATCCCAATAAATCGTCATGTGTAACTTTTTAATTAATTGGCTTCTTATCTGCTTGTTGGGCTTTGAGCTGTTGTTGTAGCTGGGCCAGACGCGCATTTAATAACTGAATTCTGTGATCCTTCTGATTGAGTGCCAATTCTAATTCAGTTACGTTTCTCTGTAATTTAACGGTTTTTTCTCGGGCTGTCATAACTTTTAATGACAATTCCTTTGATGTTTGATTGCGTTCTGTGTTCTGGTTTGCAGAAACTTGCCCGGAATCGCGCTGGTTCTCAGCCACTAGGCTCATTTCTGCCTGATTCAAACGGTATTTAGTTTTGCCAGAAGGCTTAGAAGGTCGCTCTGTCTGAGGTGCTGCAGAAACTTTAATGGGCGCAGGTGCAGGATGAGTTGTATTTAAGTTCAATGAAGCACCCTTGCGTAGACGATTGGCATTTCCTCCGATAAAGGCATGCTCATTGTGTTTTTTGATTTGCTGCATGACTTCATTGACCGGACGCTGCTGCTGTTCGGCAATTCGTGCTGCAATCCCCCACAGTGACTCATTGGATTGAACGACATAAGTAGGTTGAGTCTGATTCGGAGTTGCTTTGATTGGTGAAACTTTTGCAGTCACTGGAGCTGGAGTTTTCACCGGATTGGATGATCCAGTTGATTTTCTGGCTTGTTCCTCAGCAAATTTTTTCACCAATGGATCACTGGAGGCGGTTTGATGATCAGAACGGGACTCTACAGCTTTCTGCACATCTACTTTATTTGGTACTGATGCGCTTTGATTTGCTGGCATCGTACTAGCTGGTTTATCTGTAGTCGAGACTGCTGCAGGAGCCGGCGATGCAAGAGTTGCTTGTGAGGTCTTTATTGAATCTGAAAGCGCCGGTGCAGTTTTAACTGGGGCTGGAGTATCGGGTGCAGTTACAGCCTCGCTTTTCAGTACAGGCGTAATCGCTTGAGCCTGAATCGCTGGAGTTGATGCCATTACAGCTGGCGCAAATGCAGTTTTTGGAATAGAAGTGTTCGATAATGTCGGTGGTGCTGTGCGTTGCAATGCCAACGGCTTTTCTAGAGCCGGTGGCTTATTTAAGGCTGTGGAGGCTGCCGTATTGTAATGGCTACTTACGGGTAAGTTGAGTGCAATATCTTTTTCACTGACGACGACAACTGGTGCAAGCGGACGTTCATTCTGTTTGAGACTAGCTTTTAATAAATCAGTTTTAGCTTGTAAGGGCGTACGGATATGTTGCAGACGTGCAGCATTGCCTTCCTTGATTTTGACAATAATATTCAGCTCGCGCTCTGTCATGGGGCGAGAAGAAGTAATAGTAATAACCCCGGTGCCATTATTGCTGCGCCGAGTAAAAAAGTTCAGATGACCAGGTGGCTGATGCGATGCACCTATCGAGAGTAAATCTTCAGGTGAAGCCAGACTGACTTCAATCGGCAAATTGATATCAGACTGCCGAAAAGTCATTTCTGCGTAGAGTAATTCCCCAGGGGCAGACTGAATCTGAACCGGATCTACATTAATCGCATAAATATTTTGTGAAGCGACAATGGCTAAAATGGCAAGCTTTAATTTGTTATATACAGTCATCTTAATCGTGAGCTCAGTCATTATCGCATAGCGAAAATTATAGATTAACGGGATGTTTGTTTTTTGTAAAATACTTACGCAATAGTTACATAAAAAAGCCGATCAATAAAGATCGGCTGTGGGCTTTATATCCAAAGGATATTAGGCATTTTTATAATCAATCAGAATACGCAGCATACGGCGTAACGGCTCGGCAGCGCCCCAAAGCAACTGGTCACCTACAGTGAACGCACCCAGATATTCTTTACCCATATTCAGCTTGCGCAGACGGCCGACTGGAACGGTTAAAGTACCTGTTACAGCAACAGGCGTCAGATCAGTCATGGATGCTTCACGAGTATTTGGAACCACTTTAGACCAGTCATTGGCACGTGCAATGATGTCTTCGATTTCATCCAAAGGTACATCTTTTTTCAATTTCAGGGTTAATGCCTGAGAGTGACAACGCATGGCACCAATACGCACGCAGTGACCATCAATTGGCACGATCTGCTGGTTGCCCAGAATCTTGTTGGTTTCAACCTGACCTTTCCATTCTTCTTTCGACTGGCCGCTTTCCAGTTGCTTGTCGATATAAGGAATGAGTGAACCAGCCAAAGGAACGCCAAAGTTTGCAGACGGGAAGCCTTCACCACGTTGTAATTCAGCAATTCTAGAGTCGATATCCAGAATTGGAGAACGCGGATCATCTAGCAACTCTTTGGTATTGTTATATAAATAACCCATACCATTGATCAGTTCACGCATGTTTTGCGCGCCTGCACCTGAAGCGGCCTGATAGGTCATTGACGTTGCCCATTCCACCAGATTGTTCTGGAACAGACCGCCCAAGCCCATCAGCATCAAGGAAACTGTACAGTTACCACCGACAAAAGTCTTGGTGCCTTTAACCAAACCATCTTTGATCACATGCATGTTGACCGGATCAAGTACGATGATGGCTTCATCATCCATACGTAAGGTTGATGCTGCATCAATCCAGTAACCGTTCCAGCCTTCAGCTTTCAGTTTCGGGAAAACTTCAGAAGTATAGTCGCCACCTTGACAGGTAATAATGACATCCATTTGCTTCAGACTGTTAATGTCTGATGCATCCATAAGTGCTGGGGCGGTCTTACCGCCAAATGCCGGCGCTTCACCGCCTGCATTACTGGTAGAGAAATAGAATGGCTCAAAATGAGCAAAATCATTCTCTTCAACCATACGTTGCATAAGGACGGAACCAACCATCCCGCGCCAACCGACCAGACCTACTTTCATGTCACTTTGCCTCGGTGCGTTAAAAAATCAAAAGGGATTCGAGTGTACCAAAAAGGGACCCAACTGCAAGAGCTACACAATCAAAACATCAATATTCTTGAGAGAAATATCTGCTTTATGATACATACAAAATTGATAACGTCATTTTTCTTTTAGAAAAAATAATAACTTAATTAAGAGCGCAGTTTATGATATGGGTTATCCAAATTCTGGCAATCATTGTCATTTGGTTAAGTTTTTGGTCACTGATACCACGCGATGAATGGTGGATTCGGGGTGCGGATTTTCCACGCTTACAAATTCTGGTATTAGGCTTTATCGCCTTTGTGCTGTTCTTGGTTCTGGAGCATCCCTGGACCTGGTTGAATCAGCTGCTTTTTGTCGGGCTGATGGCAGCTTTGGCCTATCAGTTGAAAATGGTATTGCCCTATACCTTTATCTGGAAAAAACAGGTCAAGCAGGTCAAGCAGGATCAGCTGGATCCGCAACGTCAAATTTCCCTGGTCGTTTCCAATGTACTTACTACCAATACCAAATATCATTTACTGATCGAGCAGATCCAGATTCATCAGCCAGATCTGGTTTTGACTCTGGAAACCGATCAAAACTGGCAAAATGCACTCTCGGTGATTGAAGCCGATTATCCTTATCGCGTGCCTGTGCCTTTGGATAACCTGTATGGCATGCATCTATATAGCAAGCTCGAACTGAGAGAAACCGAGGTTAAATTTATTCTGAGTGATGAAATTCCCTCCATTCATACCACGGTGATCTTACGCTCAGGACAACCGGTACAGCTTTACTGTCTGCATCCTAAACCACCTAGCCCGACCGAGGCCAAGGATTCTACCTTGCGTGATGCTGAACTGCTGATTGTCGGTGATCAGATTAAAGATCTGGATGAAAGCTGTATCGTGATGGGCGATCTGAATGACGTGGCCTGGTCACGTACCACACGCCTGTTTCAACGCATTAGTGGACTGCTGGATCCGCGGGTAGGGCGTCATTATGTGAATACTTTTCACGCAGATTATCCTTTTTTTCGCTGGTCGCTGGATCACGTCTTTCACAGTACCGATTTTGCCTTGGTACACATGGAGCGTTTACCGCATGTAGGTTCTGACCATTTTCCGGTCTTTCTGGTTTTGCAAACCGGTCGGGTATTCGAGCATATTCAGGAAGAATTAGAACAAACTGATGAAGATGAGCAGGAAGCACAAAAAGCCATTGAAGAGGGCATTCAGAAAGCAGAGAAAGAGGAAAAAATAGTCACTGATGAAGTTGCTCTGGCATATAAAGAAGGGGGCAAAATCTCTTAGCTTTTTAGAAGAAAAGTGTACGATATTGCTTACAACAGTTTACGCTTCTTGCGAATGGGCAGGGGTTGGGAATCTGGGTATTCTAGGTTTATCAGCACAGGGAGTCGAGAAAGGATATTCTCATAAGGAAGACGAAGCTGAATGAAAACATCATGGATATGATGCTGAAAGGGAAATCACAAAAAAGCAGAACGAATTATAATATGTGAAAGCACAACCTCATTAACCCGAGTTTTACAGGATGTAGAGCTCGGGTTAAATTATTTCAATTACTTAAACATGATTTTAAGCTATAGCCCTTCAAATTCCGTGATCAAATCGATTTAGTAAATTGATTTATAACCTTCAGGGCGAGTCTTAAAACGGCGGTGGAACCACATATATTGGGTCGGTGCGATGCGCAACTGCTGCTCAATCACCCGGTTCACGCGAGTGGCATCTTCAACTTCATTCTCACTAGGGAAGTTTTCCAGTGCCGGTTCAATGAGCACATGGTAGCGCGGATTGTTAATATCGCCATGACGGTAGAAATATAAAGGAATTGCAGCCGCTTTGGTCATTTTCAGTAAACGGCGATGTGCGGTTACAGTCGCCGCAGGCACGCCAAAAAAAGGTGCCATCACGCCTTGTTTTAAACCATAATCCTGATCCGGACTGTACCAGATCGCATGGCCATTTTTCAGGTTACGTACCAGACCGCGCATATCATCATGGTCAATCTGATTGGCATAAATTGTGGCGCGACAACGGTAAATCAGCATGTCCAAAAGTGGATTATTCTGCGGACGATAGACCACATCCGGTTCAAAATATTGTGCGCAAAGATAACCACCCGCATCGAGCAAAGTTGAATGCGTGCCTAATAACAGCATGCCTTGGCCTGCGGCTTGTGCCTTCTGAATATGTTCCAAGCCTTCAATACTGACGCGGCCCTGAAACCATTTCGGACTGTACCAGGCATTCAGCGTCTCAAACACCCCCAGCATTTGATCGATAAATACCTGACGGGCATTGTCCTGTACCTGCTTTTCAGACCATTCGGGAAAGCAGACTTCCAGATTACGCAGCGTGGTTTCACGGCGTGATTTCAAGTATTTAAAAGAAAGGTGGCCCAGCAGGGACGCCAGACGATGCTGAATGGCCCAAGGTAAGATCGCCAGAATCATCAGGAAAATAATGCCTAGCCATTTGCCCCAATATTGAGGTAACAGGAATGACCATTGAAATTCACCGGGTTGATATGCAGGCTGAGTACTCATAAAACAATTTAGGGCCAAAAGATTAAATGCAGTCTAACAGAGAAGATTATTGAAATAAAAAAGCATCTGTACGAATACAGATGCTTTAGTAAAAGCTCGGGGAATATTTAGCCGTTACTTAGATTGTCCAGCTCTTCCCAGCGCTCTAATTTTTCCAGTAACAGCTCATCAATTTCGGATAAACGGTTAGAAAGTTTCAGTGCTTTATCAGAATCAGTGACAAATAAAGAGCCATCAGCCAGTTGTGTATTGATCTCGGCCTGCTCTTTTTCCAGTGCTTCCATTTCAGCAGGAAGTTGCTCGAGTGCGCGCTGGTCTTTATAACTGAGTTTAACTTTTTTGGCAGCGACCGGTGCAGTCTCAGCTTCTGCTTTGGCCATGGCTTTTTTCACGGCACTTTTTTGATCAACGACCGTTTGATCCGGACGCTGTTCAAGATAATCCTGATAACCGCCGACATATTCGTCGATATTGCCCTTACCATCAAAGACCCAAGTTGAAGTCACCACGTTGTCCATAAAGGCACGGTCATGCGAGATCAACAGCAGGGTGCCTTTGTAGCCACCCAGCATCTCTTCCAGTAACTCTAAAGTCACCATATCCAGGTCGTTGGTTGGCTCATCCATCACAATCAGGTTCGATGGTTTCAGCAAAAGTTTCGCCAGCAAGATACGATTGCGTTCACCACCTGACAAAGCTTTGACTGGTGTACGGGCACGTTCTGGCGAAAACAGGAAATCTTGTAAATAACTATAGATATGACGACGGTTACCATTCACATCCACGTGGTCAGAACCTTCTGAGACGTTATCTTTAACAGATTTTTCCAGATCCAGCGCATTACGGAGCTGGTCGAAATAGGCCACTTCTAACTGCGTACCGGTCTTCACCGTACCGCCATGTTCTAGCTCGCCCAGAATGGCTTTAATCAGCGTAGTTTTACCGACACCGTTATCACCGACCAGACCGATACGGTCGCCGCGTAATACCAGTGCAGAGAAATTATTGATGATCGGTGCATTGTCACCGAATTTCACACTCAGGTTCTCGATTTCAAACACCAGTTTGCCGGAACGGTTGGCATCCTGAGTCGCCATCGTCACTTTACCTTGTTGCGAACGACGTGCTCTAGATTCTTCACGCAATGCTTTCAGGGCACGGACACGGCCTTCGTTGCGGGTACGACGGGCTTTAATCCCTTGACGGATCCAGACTTCTTCTTCAGCCAGCTTTTTATCGAAGAGCGCATTTTGCTTTTCTTCAGCTTCCATTTGCTGGGCTTTCAGGTCTAGATAACGTGAATAGTTACCTTCATAACTACGCAGTTGACCACGATCCAGCTCAACAATACGGGTGGCAATGCTGTCGACAAAGGCACGGTCATGCGAAATGAACAGCAGGGTCAAATTGTTTTGATCGAGCAGGAATTTTTCCAGCCATTCGATACTTTCAACATCTAAATGGTTCGTCGGTTCGTCGAGTAACAGCACATCAGGTTGGGTAAGTAAAGCACGTGCCAACAAGACACGACGTTTACGACCACCAGACAAATCGGCAAGATCTGCATCCGGGTCCAGACCCATTTTGCTTAAAATCGAATTGACCTTGGTTTCCAGCGCCCAGCCATCCAGCTGATCCATTTTGTGTTGCAGGTTGCCCATACGATCACAGGCGTCCATGTCACCGAGTACACAGGCTTCACTGGCAGCATGATAAGCACGCAAAACTTCCGATGCTTCACCGGCACCATCTGCCACGATATCAGCCACTTTACCTGAATCCATCGGTACATCTTGCGCCAGCATGGAAATAGTAATGCCGTTTTGTAATGAAACTTCGCCGTTGTCAGGCAGTAAACTTCCTTCAATCAGCTTAAGTAAGGTAGACTTACCCTCACCATTACGGCCAATCAAACACACTCGTTCGCCGCGTTCCAAGTTAAAATTCGCGCCGTCGAGCAGGGCGGGTCCACCAAACGCAAGTTGGACATCCCTAAGGGTAATATAGGCCATAATGTTTCCTGAAATCCCCAATGAGGACTTTAAATGACTAAACAACAAAATCTAAATGATCAGGCGTCATTTTCCGCACCCATTGAAGATTTGCAAGTGCGAATTGCATTTTTAGACGATTTAGTTGAACAGTTGAATGATCAGGTGGCCAAACAGACCCTGGAAATTACTGATCTGAAAAAGCAAATGACGCTGTTATATCAACGTGTTGATTCTTCAGATCTGTCTGAAGGCATTGCAGAATTTGATCCGGTTGCAGATCGCCCACCGCATTATTAATTTGCAACCAATGATTTAATCAACAACAACCCTTAGCTGATCTAAGGGTTTTTTATTGAAAAATAAAAATGAGCCAATCGATAAGATGTTAAAAAGAGAAATATTATTTTTTTGAATTGGCTTTTAAATTGCATTAAATCCGCATATAAAAGTAATAAAGCGCAGCGCGATCATCAAGTTTAAAAGAGTTTTTCTGCTGAAAACAAACATTCGCGCTCGTAAACAGATTTCTTTCAGGCATTTCATAAAATGCAGTTTGGCCCTCTGCCGAAACAGGCCTGCACCCATTCAGTCGTAAAATTATTTGACCTTTCACTCACTTCCTACTCTAATACCGGCTCTCAGGTACATTCCGGAATTGCGTCCCATGCACCCAAAAGTTGTTCTACTCGACCTCGAAAATAATTTCCCCACAGCCAAGTTAATGCGTGAGATTGTGGCGCATTATTCGACTTTATATCTGTTTAGCTGTGCTGGAAAATTTGAATTCTCCTTAGAGGATTTAACCGAGCTTGCCGGCTGGGTTAGCAGTGGTCAGGTGGTGGTACTGGACACGCCTGAATCGCCACAAAAAGAATATGAATATGCGGTCATTGTCGGTCAGCTTATGGCGCTACTGGAGCCGGAAACCGAGGTTAAATTGATCTCGGCGATGGACAGTTGCGAAATGTTGCAACAGATGCTGCAAACTTCTGATATTACGTGTCACCTGATTCAGATTCAGCCTGATGAGACAAACATTCCAACAGATCAACCTAAAAATCATCTTCCTAGTCTGGATGCCATCAAGAACAAACCTGCCTTGCAACTGGTGAAAAAATACTGTGATGCGTTAGGCAAAATGAGTGGCAAACCGAATACGGTGGAAACCCTAAAAAACTCAGTGGCGAATATTCTGCAAGTGATGCCGGTAAAAGCTCAGCATGTGGTCGGCATGTTGATTAACCTGAAAATCGTCAAACGCTATGATGAGCAAATCAGCTTCCGAAAAAAAGTCCTGAAACAATGGCTGCAACTCAATCTGGATGAACAAAGCCCGGTTGAAAATCCAAAACTGGATCAGGTCATTTCCCAACTGAAGGCAGAAGAAGCTCCAGTTGAATCTGAAATACTCAAGTCACCAATCCAGTCGGCACAGCAAGACCTGTTCAAGAACTTTGGCCGGATCGATCCGGTACAACTGGAAGTGGCGCGTAAACTGCGTGAATTGCAGGGCGATAAACCCAAAGACATTTATGAGCTGCGTGATTTACTGGAACAGTTATTTCCAAAATCGGACATCCGCTTGCTGCTAAAGGAGTTGATCGAGAAAGGTTATATTTACTGGAATGGTCACGAAATTTTATATAGTCATGAAATGTTCCTGAATTAATTTTATCGTGCAAACTTGCGTTTTATATTGTGCTTATGCAACTCTAATAATAGAACATAAAGGTTGAACTATGGAAAACACTGGAATCTGGGTGACGGTGGTCATCATCATTTTCGTCATAGGGTCGATTTTCGGGTTACGTGTAAGTCCCCGAGAAAAAGCCTTGGGGCTGATGCGTGATAAAGCCCGTAAAATGGGTTTGCATCCACGTCTGGTAGTGGCACCGGACTGGACCAAAATCCCCAAGGCGACTGAAAGTCGTGCCAGTATGGTCGCATACTACAGTGTGCTGATGCCAGATGCGCGTTTGCCCTTGATGCGCGCCCGTGTTGTCGATAATAAACTCGAAATCGTGCAGGGTGATGAGAAATTTAAAGATTTTCCCATTGCATTAAAAGGCATTTATGCTATTGATATGCAGGCCAACTGTGTCGGCATGTACTGGGATGAAGAAGCTGATTTAAGAGCGACCCAACTCGACGACATCAAAGCACTGTTACACGCTTTGGCTGAACTTTAATTTAGAAATAAACAGGATTAACGGTTAATTATGGCGAACGCTCCTCGGTCCACATCAAAAAGCAGCACAGCGAAGTCTCCCGACGCTGGAAGCAAGCGTGCCCTAGTGATTGTGGAGTCGCCTGCAAAAGCGAAAACAATCAATAAGTACCTTGGTCCGAACTACATCGTAAAATCATCGGTGGGTCATGTGCGTGACTTACCGACTGGCGGTTCTGCAAAATCGACAGAGAAAAAACCAGCGACACGTACCAAACTGACGGATGCAGAAAAAGCTGAAAAATCACAGAATGCGTTGATTAACCGCATGGGTGTCGATCCGGAACATGACTGGAAAGCCAAATACGAAGTCCTTCCTGGCAAAGAACATGTGGTTGCCGAACTGAAAAAACTGGCATCGCAAGTCGATGAAGTCTATCTGGCAACGGATATGGACAGGGAAGGAGAGGCGATTGCCTGGCATTTAAAAGAAGTCATCGGCGGTGATGATTCGCGTTATCAGCGTGTGGTCTTCAACGAAATTACCAAAAACGCGATTCAGGATGCCTTTAAGCATCCGTCACGTCTGGATACCAATAAAGTCAATGCACAGCAGGCACGCCGTTTCCTGGATCGTGTCGTGGGCTTTATGATTTCGCCATTGCTTTGGGAAAAGATTGCCCGTGGTCTGTCGGCCGGTCGTGTACAGTCGGTTGCAGTGAAGCTGGTGGTCGAGCGTGAACGTGAAATTCGTGCCTTCATTCCTGAAGAATACTGGCAGGTGTTTGCCGATACCAAATCGAAAAAAGATGATATTCGTCTCGAAGCGGTCAAGCAAAATGGCAAGACGCTCAAGCTGCGCAACAAAGCCGAAACTGATGCCTTATTAAACCTGATCAAAGATGCGGATTATACCGTTTCTGCACGTGAAGATAAGCCAACCAAGGTTAATCCAAGTGCGCCGTATATCACGTCAACGCTACAACAGGCAGCCAGTACCCGTCTCGGTTTTTCTGTGAAGAAAACCATGATGCTGGCGCAGCGTCTGTATGAAGCCGGCTTCATTACCTATATGCGTACCGACTCGACCTTCTTGAGTGATGATGCGGTGAATATGGTGCGTGGTCATATCGAATCCGAGTTTGGCGAGAAGTATTTGCCTGCCAAGCCGAACCGTTATGGCAATAAAGCCGGTGCGCAAGAAGCGCATGAGGCGATTCGTCCATCTATGGTTGGCTTAAAAGGCGACAGTCTGGTGGGTGTTGAGCGTGATGCACAGCGTCTGTATGACCTGATCTGGCGCCAGTTTGTTGCTTGTCAGATGACTCCGGCAGAATATCTGTCTTCTACCATTTTGGTGGATGCCAATGGCGTAGAACTGAAAGCCAAAGGCCGTACCTTGGTCTTTGATGGCTTTACCCGCGTGCGTGGTGCCAATAAAGCCGATGACGATATTTTATTGCCTGCGGTCAAAGTCGGTGAAGTGCTTAAACTTGAGAAACTTGATCCATCTCAACATTTCACCAAGCCACCGGCACGTTTTACTGAAGCCTCACTGGTGAAAGAACTCGAGAAAAAAGGCATTGGCCGTCCATCGACCTATGCTGCGATTATCTCGACCATTCAGGATCGTGGTTATGTGAAACTGGATAACCGTCGTCTCTATGCCGAGAAGATGGGTGAGATCGTTACCGATCGTCTGGATGAAAATTTTAGTAATCTGATGAACTATGCCTTTACCGCAGATCTTGAAGGTCAGCTGGATAAAGTAGCAGATGGTGAGCGTAACTGGAAAGAGTTATTAGACAGCTTCTATGGCGATTTTAAGCAACGTTTGACTACGGCGCAGGGTGAGAACGGTATGCGCCGCAATCAGCCTGTAGAAGTGGATGCAGTACACTGTAAAGAATGTGACCGTCCAATGCAGATTCGTACCGGAACCACAGGCGTATTCTTGGGTTGTTCAGGCTATAACCTACCGCCGAAAGAGCGTTGTAAAGGAACCTTGAACCTGACACCAGTTGAGTCTCTGGCTGCATTATCTGATGATGAGGCTGCGGAAACTGCTGACCTGATGTCGAAGAAGCGTTGTCCGATCTGTGAAACTGCCATGGACAGCTATGTGATTGATGGCGGCCGTAAACTGCATATCTGTGGGAATAACCCGGACTGTAGTGGTTTTGAACTTGAAGAAGGTGAGTTCAAAATTAAAGGCTATGATGGCCCGAGTATCCCATGCGACAAGTGTGATGGTGAAATGCAGCTGAAGACGGGTCGTTTTGGTCCGTATTTTGCCTGTACCAGCTGTGACAATACCCGTAAAGTCTTAAAGAGCGGTCAGCCTGCGCCTCCACGTGTGGATCCGATCAAGATGGAGCATTTACGTTCTGCCAAGCATGACGATTTCTTTGTACTGCGTGACGGTGCAGCCGGTTTATTCCTGGCGGCAAGCAAGTTCCCGAAAGTGCGTGAAACCCGTGCACCGAAAGTGGCCGAGATTCGTTCTGTTGCCGACCAGCTTGATCCAAAGTATCAGTTTATCTTGCAGGCACCTGATGTGGACCCGGAAGGGAATCCAACTCTGGTAAAATTTAGCCGTAAGAACCAGTCACAATATATTGGTTCGGAAACTGCAGAAGGCAAGCAAACCAAATGGTCTCTGGTTTATCAGGACGGAAAATGGGTTGAAGCCTAAACTCTAAGATTCAAAAAAATGCTGACGAAAGTCGGCATTTTTTATGTCAGAATCATGTATATAAAAAATTAAAAATAATATCTTGGGGTGGATGTGGATATTCAGACAAAAAAGTTCGCTGTATTAATCGATGCGGATAATTCTTCTATCAACGCGATTTCATCGGTATTGGAGGAAGTTGCGAAATATGGAATTGCCAGTGTCAAACGTGTGTATGGGGACTGGAGCAGCGAAACTTTAAAGAAATGGCGAGATGTACTCCTTCCTCATGCCATCACTCCGGTACAACAATTCGCTTATACCAAGGGTAAAGATGCGACGGATATGATCCTGATCATTGATGCTATGGATTTACTTTATGCAGGTGCATTAGATGGATTTTGTATCGTATCCAGCGATAGCGATTTCACGCCCTTAGCTTCACGTATTCGTGAAAATGGTCTAACAGTGTATGGCTTTGGCAAAAAAGCTACGCCTGAAGCATTTAAGAAAGCCTGTGACAAGTTCATTTATATCGAAAACTTACTTGTAGATAGTGAAATCAAGCAACAGGAAGATGATGAACTTTCTAATGTTTCCCAAAAGAAAGTATTAAGCTCTGACAAATCTCTTGATCATAAAATTTTGCCTCAGCCTAAGGAAAATTCGAATCTTCCTGAAACGATGGATCGAGCTACGCTGAATCTGATTTATAAAGCCGTAAAAGATAACGCAGATGAAAATGGATGGGCATATCTTGGCTTAGTCGGAACATATATAAATACAGTAAAGCCAGATTTTGATACTCGAAATTACGGATTTGACAAGCTATCTGGCTTAGTAAAAGCCTTGGGAGTATTTGAAACAAAAATGCAAGGTAGCCAAATGTATTTAAGAAAGAGTAGTTTTAGCTCGTTTATCAGGCTTATTCAAAAAGCTATTTATCATTACTCGGAGACTAATGATTGGGTTGAGGTTAAAGACGTTATCAAATATTTAAAGCAAACTGATTTGAATATTAGAAACTACGAAGAAGCTATTGATTCAATTCATTCAGGGTGGCTTGATTTTAAACAGGATGGTGAAATGAAATTTATCAAAGTTAACAAAGTCATAGTTTAATGCTCAACAGTTCGATAGGCGTTTAATAACCATGTGGAAAAAGATTCGGATTCTGATTTTATTAATCATCTTATTGATTGTCGCAGTTAATGCCTATCGTGATCAAAACCAGAACTGGTCAAAGCCGATTATTGTGTTGCTGCATCCGATTAATGCCGATGGATTACCGACCACACAGCAATATATCCAGCAACTGTCAGCTCAGGACCTGAATGGAGCACGGGAATATCTGGAAAAAGCAGCTCAGCAGTATCGTGGACAGCCGACTTATTTTTATTTTAATTTAGGCCGTGAGCTTCAAGTTCTACCACCCAAAGTCCCTGAGCAAGACTCGCTCATCGATACAGTTTTATGGAGTTTAAAATTCCGGTTCTATGCTTGGAAACAGCGACAGAGTTCAGATCCTTCAGCCAATGTGACTTTATTTTTAAATTACTATGATCCTGTGCAGACCAAGCAATTGAAACATTCAACTGCCTTGCAAAAAGGCCGAATTGGTTCGGTAAATCTATTTGCATCCAAGCAACAGACTGAACAGAATAAAATTGTCTTGGTTCATGAGTTGCTGCATGCCTTTGGTGCTTCAGATAAATATGATTTGGCCACAGGCCAACCGATTTATCCACTGGGTTATGCATTTCCAGATCAACAACCCTTATTTCCGCAGGCCAAAGCGGAGCTGATGGCAGGATATATCCCGGTGTCTCAAACCACCAGTAAAATGCCAGAATCTTTAAATCAAACTTTGATTAATGAGATAACTGCAATTGAACTGAGCTGGAAATAAAGACTTGTGGATAGTGCTGGATTTATCCACAATTTAGACTTCATTTGTGGATAAAAGATCACACCATGCCGCTCACCTTTGTGCTTGCTCCCGACTCGTTTAAAGAAAGCATGTCTGCTGCACAGGCTTCTCAGGCCATGCAACGCGGTATTCAGAACGTCATTCCGGATGCCCACATTATTCATGTGCCAATGGCTGATGGTGGTGAAGGCACGGTCGATGCACTGATTTCAAGTTTAAAGGGGCAAAGTATTGCATGTGACGTGACCGGGCCATTATCTGAGCAACGTATTCAGACCTATTGGGGTTTGGTTGATACAGGCCAGACTGCCGTGATTGAAATGGCCAAAGCCAATGGCATTCATTTATTGAAGCCTTCGCAGCGTAATCCGATGCTCACTTCAACTTATGGCACAGGAGAGATGATCAAACAGGCACTGGATTTAGGGGTGAAGAAAATTATTATCGGTTTAGGTGGCAGTGTCACCAATGATGCGGGTGCGGGTATGGCGCAAGCACTGGGTGTGCGGTTTCTAAATCATGCGGGTGAGTTAATTCAGGTCCGTGGTGGGAACTTAGATCAGGTCAAATCAATGGATTTATCCGAACTTGATCCACGTTTAGCAGATACTGAAATAATCATTGCATCAGATGTCAATAATCCACTGTGTGGACCACATGGTGCATCGATAATCTTTGGCCCACAGAAAGGTGCAACGCCGGAAATGGTTAAGCAGCTGGATCAAAACCTCGGTCATTTCGCCGATGTGGTTGCTCAGCAGATTGGCTGTGATTATCGTCATGTGGCAGGTGCGGGCGCTGCCGGTGGATTGGGTTTTGGTTTAATGGCATTCACTGCTGCTTCCATTCGATCAGGTGTAGAGCTGATGATTGAACAGGTTCAACTCAACGAGAAAATAGCGCAAGCAGATCATGTGTTTACCGGGGAAGGTAAAATTGATTTTCAAACCAAATTTGGCAAAACGCCATTTGGTGTGGCGCAGGTTGCAAAACACTTCAATAAACCGGTGATTGCTTTTGCGGGTCTAGTCGGTGAAGGGATTGAGGATTTGTTTGAGTCAGGATTTAGCCAGATTGTTGGGATTAATCCGCCAGATTGTCCTTTAGAGGAAGCCTTAAATAATGCAGAAATGAACTTGGAGAAAGCTGTCGTTGAGATAGTTAAAAATCTTTTGACAGAGTGAAAGTATTTCTCTCTCCTGTAATCCAGCACGCCCTGTCGTTAGCTAATATCAAATCAGGAAATAAAATTGGAGACAGTTTCAGGACAACTGAAAAGCCATAATTCTGGAAGCGATCTGTTAAACTACATACATCCACAAAATGATGAGTGAAAATGAGTTTAGCCACCCTGATTGATGAATTAAACCCCCAACAAAAGCAAGCAGCGACCACAGAAGCAAAACACAGTTTGGTGCTGGCCGGGGCAGGTTGTGGCAAAACCAAAACCATCGTGGCACGCGCAGCTTACTTGATTGAACAGGGCGTGCCTGCCAACCAGATTCAGATTCTGACCTTTACCCGCCGGGCAGCCAGTGAAATTGTGGCGCGTGTCGAACTGGCACTCGGTGGACAAGCCAAGGGGCTGCGAGCCTCGACCTTTCATACCTTCTGTATGTATCTGCTGCGCCGTATTCCGAAAGCTTTTGGCCTTGAACAGTTTTCGATTATTGATCGTGATGACCAGCTGATGATGTTTCGCCTGATTCGCGGTCGTGATGACAAGAAAAACCCCAATCATTTACCTAAGCCTCAGGAACTATGTGACCTGTATTCTTTTGCACGGAATACCCGGCAAAAACTTAGTCTGGCACTGGAAAAACAGATGCCGGAATATCTGGCTCTCAAAGACCAGATTGCCGAAATCATGAAAGAATACGAAGCACGTAAGCAGGCGCGCAGCTTTCTGGACTATGACGATATTCTGGCGGTAGTTGCCACGGCGCTGGCACAGTCCGAAGGTCTGGTCGACTATGTCGCTTCGATCTGCCGGCATATGCTAGTCGATGAAATGCAGGATACCAATCCATTGCAATGGGCTTTGCTGGGGCCACTGAAAGACCAGATTAGCCTGTTCTGTGTCGGTGATGATGCGCAGTCGATTTATGGTTTTCGTGGTGCAGACTTTGAAAATATTCACCATTTCAAAGAGCGTGTGCCAGATGCGCAGATTTTCAAATTAGAAAAAAACTACCGCTCGACCCAGGAAATTCTGGATCTGTCCAACTGGCTGCTCGATCAGTCTGAAATCAAATATGACAAACGTCTGGAAGCGTATCGCGGAGAAGGCATTAAGCCGCGTATGCATATCTTCCCGAATGAATTTGATGAAGCCAAATGGCTTGCGATTGATATTAAAGAACGTCATTATCTGCAAGGCAGCAAATGGGGCGAGCATATGGTGCTGGTACGCTCCAGTTTTGCCGCGCGGCATGTTGAAGCGGCCTTTATCGCGGCCAATGTACCGTATCGCTTTATTGGTGGCATGAAGCTGCTGGAAACGGCGCATGTCAAAGATTTGCTCAGCATGCTGCGGGTGGTCGTCAATCCATTGGATGATATCGCCTGGATGCGTTTCTTAACCCTATGGAATGGCGTCGGTGATGTAGGTGCCAGCAAGCTATCGCAGCAGTTATTGGCTGAACCGGAAATGGATCAGATTGCAAAAAAATTAGAACAGTTTGGCAAGATACCGCTAGAAACCATTCTGATCATGCAGCAGATGAGTGTGCTGAAAGGTGAAGTGCAAGTCTGTGTCAGTCTGGCGATTCAGGCGATTGAATCTCAACTGGCGGAAAACTATAAAAAGGATTGGCCACGTCGCCAGAGTGATTTTGAGCTGGTGAAACAGCTGGCCTCGAAACATTCGCAGCTGAGTGAATTTTTAGAGGAATATGTACTGGATCCGGTGTCGATCTCAGAAATCGAACGCCAGTCGGATCATGATGTGGTGACCTTAATCACCATTCACTCAGCCAAAGGCACCGAGCAAAATGTCTGTTATGTGACCAATGTCACGCCGGGCAATTATCCGCATGCACGTGCTCAAGGTGATTTTGATGATGTCGAAGAAGAACGTCGTGTACTGTATGTGGCGTTGACCCGGGCAAAAAATGAATTAATTCTGACCAAACAGAACCTGAATCATTGGGCGCGGGAAATGGTCGATGAGCAGGGGCGTAAAGTCGAAAGCTATTTCCTGAATGATCTCACCCGGTATTTATGCACCACAGAAACCCATTACAAGACCCGGCAGCAAACGGTAAAAAGTGCCTTGATTGAACGCAAGTCGATTAATTTAGATTTTGGGATTGATCTCGATTAAACTATAGCAAAGTTGTTTCATGCAAAAAGTAGAGTAGGCGCGTGCTTTTTGATATTTTTTGCCTATCTTCTTAAGGTTGTAAGATGAAAATTTTAGTTCGTAATTTAGAACGTACGGTCACAGAAGCCGAATTACTGAAACTGTTCCAGGAATATGGCACAGTGGAGACCTGTACTTTGGTGCTTGATGCAGCAACAGGCAAATCAAAAGGTTTTGCTTTTGTAGAAATGCCACATGGCCGTGAAGCAGTCAAAGCCATTAAAGGCCTGAACACTTTACGCCTGCACGGACATGGCATCCGCGTGAAAGCCGCAGAAGACAAGCCTCAGGCTTAAACTCAAAAAAGGAGCACTTGATAGGCTCCTTTTTTATGGCTGCAATTTAGTATCGCCGTACTTAATCAGTGAGCTCAATGCTCTGAATTTCAGTGCTGGATTGATTCAGTCTAAACATCTTTTGATTGCGAAATGCAGGCGAACCTTTTACTTTATAAAAGCCAAAATTTGTTTTAAACCTTAGGAAATCTCGATGACCCGTGTTGCTCGCTATCATGCGGACCGTACCAATCAAAAACTGTATTTTGCCCGTCTATCCTGCCAGCAAGCAGAGCAAACCGAACATGTACAACAGGCTCAGGCACAACGTGAAGCAACTGTGTTTCATTTGCATGGTGCTTTGTTAGCATTTTTACAGGAACTGGTGCGTTACTATCGCCTGAATGATCCTCATCCGACGCTAAAATCGATCGAAGAACTGATGGCGGCCAAAGGCCAGATTTCGCCGGAAGTGGCGGTGCTGCAACATTTATCCAAGAGCGGTTTCATTGCTGAACTGAAACGTGCTTACCGTCTGTGCCAGTATGCGCCCGAACCAAGTACCCCAGAACCTGAAGACGAAACCTCCTCAAATCTCATCATTAAAGTCACACAGTCTCCACAAGCATGGTTACCTGATACTGCTATATTGAGAGAGTGGCATCGTGACCTGACCCAATTAATTGATGGTTTTCGTAATGAGATGATTGAATTTTAATCGGATCGGCTGTACTTGAAAATGCAATTTTTAACCCTATATCAATTACTCTAATGATGCAAAGTGCACCCGGTGCTTTGCCACCATGTTGAACATGGAGGATATATGTCTATAGAACAGTTGAAAGATTTATTTGGTAATCAAGACGCGATTTTAGAACTCGTTCAACTTGAAGGTGGCGCGTTGGCTCTACGCAATGCAGGCTCACATAAACAGCCTTTGGTAATGATTCAATTTAATGATGAGGTGAAAGCTCTACTTGGAGAGCAGACGCCCGTGATTGCGCAACAGATGATTCAGGCAGCACTCTATGGCTTGCTGGAACAGCAGGTCAATGAATGGCAGGCTGAAGTTGTGGATGAAGAACCAAAGTATATGAGTTAATCGTTGAAATTTATTTAGAAAGCACACTATCGGTGTGCTTTTTGAGTTTTATAGGTTATTAAATTAGGCAGATTTTAAGTACCATAAAAACGTTCATTTGAAATGAAGATGAAAAATCAGTATTTTAAAATTTAAGTCGTGAGCAGTCTGAAGCCAGTGTGTTAATAAAATCTTTGGCTCAGAAATATATTGACGTCCATAAAAAAAGTTGCCAGATCCGGCAACTTTTTTATTTGGCGTTTATTCAAAGAAAAACTTTAATGAGAAGGCGTATGCTGATGCGCGATCTCAATCTGGTTCAAAATATGATTGCTCATATTTTTTGCCATTTCTTCTTTGGCATAATAAACCGCACCGACATTATCCCGACGAATGGCTTCAGCCTCTTCCTTGCTTTCCGCACAGACCAGTACCTGAATTTGTGGATTCAAGGTCTTGGCAATATCGACGATTTTATGAATATCGATGATATCCATAGGGGAGATGACCAGTAAGCGCGCATGCTGAATATGTGCCTGAATCAGGACCCCGGCTTCAGTGGCTGCACCAGAAACCGCAGCAATACCTTTTTCTCGTAGGTTTTCGACGATGTCACGGTTTTCTTCGGCAATGACCACCTTGATGTTTTCTTCCATCAATGAGCGGGTAATGCGACGCCCGACCTCACCATGGCCAATAATGACCACTTGATCGCGCAGGTAATCCTGTGAGACTTCATCAGGTAACATTGCTAGAGGGTCACCACTGCGTTCTAGTAAGCGGGCCAGGGTCGAGCGTTCCCGAATCCATTTCTGTACCGGCTCAATCGCGGAAAAGATAAAGGAGTTAAGCGTAATCGAAATTAAGGCACCTGCCAGAATCAGGTTTTGACCTTCCAGCGAAAGCAGATTGAGCGAAACACCGAGTGCAGCCAAAATAAAGGAGAACTCACCAATCTGTGCCAGCGAAGCACCGACGGTTAAGGCGGTATTGATCGGATAACGGAAGAACAGCACGAGTGCCATCGCGGCAATAGTCTTACCAATCATGATAATTGCGACTACGGCCAGCACATGTAAAGGTTGTTCCAGCAAAATGCGCGGATCAAACAGCATGCCGACGGAAACAAAGAATAAAATCGAGAAAATTTCACGCAGTGGCAAAGTTTCCTCTTCGGCGCGATGACTAAAATCGGACTCTTTCACCACCATTCCGGCAAAGAAAGCACCCAGTGCCATCGACACGCCAAAGACTTTATAGGCACCAAAGGCGATTGAAACGGCGGCAGCCACCACTGTTAAAGTAAACAGCTCACGTGAACCAAGACGTGCCACGACCTGTATGATCATCGGAATCAATCGTTTACCGATAATCAGCATGAAGGTAATAAAGCCTGCGACTTTGAGCAGAGTAATACCTAAGGTGAGCCAGATATTCTCATCGCTTGCGCCTTCCAGCGCCTGCCCCCCTAAAAGCACCGCAGTGGCAGGTAACAGTACCAGCGCCAAGACCATAACCAGATCTTCGACCAGTAACCAGCCAACAGCAATCCGGCCATTGATCGAATCGAGCAGGCCACGATCACCGAGTGCTTTGAGTAGAACCACAGTACTGGCACAGGACAGGCTTAGGCCAAAGACCAGCGCTGAGCCAAAGCTCCAGCCCCACAGCATCGAAACTCCGACCCCGAGCAAGGTGGCAACTGCAATCTGTAAAATCGCACCAGGCAGGGCAATCCGGCGGACCTGCATCAGATCGTTCAGGGAAAAATGCATCCCGACACCAAACATCAGGAACATGACGCCAAGTTCTGCCAGCTGGTTGGCCAGATGAATATCACCGACCACACCGGGTGTATGGGGACTAATCAGAATGCCGGCAATGAGATAGCCGATCAAAGGGGGAAGACGCAGCCGTGCAGCGAGATAGCCAAAGACCAAAGCTAAGCCAAAACCAACAGCCAGTAATATAATGAGCTCTACGTCATGTGGCACTAAATACTCCTTTAGCTAGGTTTGCTGGGAAATAAGCACAAAAAGTGCCAAAACATGCAGAAAGTTTATCAAGCTGGATAAAAAAAGTGCAAAAAAAACGACCCGCAAAGGTCGTTTTTTTAAAGAAACTAAAATTATTTGATTTTAGCTTCTTTGAAGATTACATGTTGACGGATTTTTGGATCAAATTTTTTGATTTCCATTTTTTCCGGCATAGTACGTTTGTTCTTAGTCGTGGTATAGAAATAACCTGTACCAGCTGAAGAAACTAAGCGAATTTTATCACGCATGGTTCAGACTCCTTAGATCTTTTGACCTTGAGCACGTAGGTCAGCAACAACCTTTTCAATGCCCAATTTGTCGATAATACGCATACCTTTAGTGGTTAAACGAAGACGTACAAAACGTTTTTCGCTTTCTAACCAGAAACGGTGGTGGTGCAGGTTCGGCTCGAACCGGCGCTTAGTTTTGTTGTTGGCGTGTGAGACGTTGTTACCAACGACTGGACGCTTGCCGGTAACTTGGCAAACCTTAGACATGGTGTAACTCCATTGATTTAGCCAACAGCAAATCTGTATGGCCAGTCAAAAATAAACGGATTGAAATCATTCAAGGGGCGTTTTATATCAAAAATGCGCTTAAAAGACAAGCGATTTTCGTCAAAACGCGGCACGAACTATATCGATAGCTCATGCCTTGATCATTTAGCGGAGAAGTGTCTTCGAAATCAGCTTGTGAATCGGTTTATTGAACGGTGGCAGAATGTATTTCAAGCTATACAGCTTTGGATTCGACATTACTGAGCGTTCATGCGACAAACTGAAGAAGCCTTCTGGGCCATGGTATTTCCCCATACCTGATGCACCGACACCCCCAAATGGTAGATCGTCCTGCGCAACATGGGTCAGTACCGTATTTTGCCCGAAATGCCCTGAATGGGTACGCTGTGCGACATAATCGGCACGCGCCTGATCAAAGTCGAAGTAGTATAAAGCAAGTGGGCGTGGACGGCTATTAATAAAGTCGATGACATCGTCAATTTGATCATATTCCATGATCGGTAACAGTGGGCCAAAGATTTCATGCTGCATGATCTGCATCATCGGGGTGACATTGGTCACGATGGTCGGTGCAATCTTGCGCAGATCAGCCGAGTTTTCACTGCGTGGATTAATTTCAATAACTTGCGCACCCTGTTCGCGAGCATCATCCAGATAACCTTGCAGACGGTTATATTGTTTGTCATTGATAATCGAGGTGTAATCCTGATTATGGGTGATATCCGGATACATGCTTTCGACACAGGCTTTAAAATGGTCAATAAACTCAGCCGTCTTGCCACGAGGCAGGAACATATAATCTGGCGCTACACAGGTCTGACCGGCATTCCACAGTTTGCCCACCGCAATCCGCTGCGCAACATCACGTAGATCAATTGATGGATGCACCAGTACCGGCGATTTACCGCCTAGTTCCAGAATCACCGGAACCAGATTTTCGGCAGCGGCTGCCATGACGGTTTTACCGACCGCAGTTGAGCCAGTGAAAATCAGTTTATCGAAAGGCAAGCGACAGAAGGCATCTGAAATTACACCGCCACCATTCACTACAGCGACCAATTCTTTAGGGAAGGCTTCAGCCAGCGCTTTTTCCAGGACTTCACCAAAAGCAGCCGATGCACTGGAAATTTTGATCATGGCATGGTTGCCGGCAGCCAGTGCGCAAATCAGAGGACCAATCGACAACAACAGCGGATAGTTCCATGGTGCGATAATCCCAACCACGCCCAAAGGCTGATATTGTACCCAGGCTTTAGCCGGCTGATGAATAATGCCCACATGACGCTTGGAAGGTTTCATCCATCGAGTCAAGTTTTTGCTGTAATATTTGATATGTTCCAGACAGGTGAGCAGTTCACCAATCTTGGTTTCCCCAATGGAACGGTTACCATAGTCCTGATTAATTGCATCAGCAAATTGATCTTGATACTTAACTAAGATACGCTTAAGTCGAGCTAAACGATCGATACGTTCCTTTGCAGTCGGCAGAGGGTAGTGTAAGTAAGCGTGTTTTTGTTGCGCCAAGACTTCATTCAGATATTGGCTATCAAAAAAATGTGGTGTCATTGATGTTGTTTTTGTGTGACTGTTCATGCCGCACTACCATTATTCAAAAATCGATTAATTAATTTTTAGAGCAAATACTCTAATTAGTCAAGTGACTTTGTGTGTTAGCCTGCTAATGCATGAACTGAATGGTTATTTTAGGATGTCCCAAACCAAAACCTTAAAAACTAAAGAGCGTATCTTGCAGCTCAGTTTGCAGCTGTTTAACGAGCGTGGCGAACGATCGGTAACCACCAATCACATTGCGGCTGAACTCGGCATGAGCCCGGGTAACCTGTATTATCATTTCCGCAATAAAAATGAAATTATTAAAGAATTGATGGAACAGTACCAGCACCAGACCCTGGAAATGCTGGCGCTGCCGGATGACCGTGCGCTGGATGCCAATGACAAGGTGCATTATTTTCAGGTACTGAGCAGCCAGTTGTGGGCTTACCGTTTCCTGCATCGTGATGTCTATCATCTGGTAGAAAATAACGAAGATTTTCGCAAGATGTATCCACGCTTTGCCGGGCAGGTCATGCAGCAGGGCCAGAAAATCTATAAAGGCTTTGTTAATGCAGGCCTGATGGACATGACCGATTCAGAAATTGAAGCACTGATCATTAACCTGTGGATTGTACTGACCAACTGGACCAATTTCCTATATATGTCAGGTCATTTGACCGATTCCAATACGCTGGAAGAAAAATGGGTCTGGCAGGCACTCCGTCAAATGGTATTCTTGGAAGGGGCGTATTTACGTGGTGAAAGTCGTCAAACCTATGAAGGTTTATTGAGTAGTTTGGGCTCTTCGGAACTTTTTGCCAGCCTGTCGTCATCTAAAGATTCTGAATCTGAACAAACTATTCAGAATATCCAAGAAACGCGCTAGAATACTCGGCTTATTTTTAATTTAACTGATTAGTGACTTAAACCAACATGAATATGACGACTGCTAACACCGCACGTTTATTGATTACTTGTGAAGACAAGCCGGGCATCGTGCAGGCTGTTTCGAGCTTCTTGTATCATCAAGGTGCCAACATTACTGCGCTTGACCAATATGCGACAGCAGCGCAGGGCGGACGTTACTTCATGCGCGTTGAATTTGAATTAGATAATCTTCAAAGTCGTAAAGAAAGTATTATCCAGACTTTTGCAGCGAATGTGGCAGAACGCTATGGCATGCAATGGCGTCTGGCTCTGGTCAGTGATGTGAAAAAAGTCGGTATTCTGGTGTCTAAAGTCGATCATGCCTTGCTTGAGCTGTTATGGCGTCATGCGCGTGGTGGTCTGCCTTGTGAAATTACCAAAGTAGTATCGAATCACGAGACTTTACGCGAAGCAGTTGAAAATTTTGGCATTCCATTCGAAGTTGTGCCGGTGACCAAAGACAACAAACCTGAAGCTTATGCAGAAATCGACCAGTTGATGCAGGGCAATGACCTGTTGGTGCTGGCGCGTTATATGCAGATTCTGGATGAAGAATTTGTCAGCAAGTGGGAAATGAAAGTGATCAACATTCACCATTCTTTCCTGCCGGCTTTTGTAGGTGCCAATCCGTACAAACAGGCCTATGAAAAAGGCGTGAAGCTGATCGGTGCAACTGCGCACTATGTGACTGCTGATCTGGATCAAGGTCCGATTATTGAGCAGGATGTGGAGCGCGTGAACCATGACTTTACTGTTGAGCAGTTACGTGAACTCGGTCAGGACGTGGAACGTAATGTATTGGCCCGTGCGGTAAAATGGCATTTGGAAGACCGTATTATTGTCGATGGCAACAAGACTGTCGTGTTCCAATAAGACTTGCATTGAGTTTTAAAAAGGCATACTTTTAGTGTGCCTTTTTTGTTTTGATGCAAAAAAAGTCAGTCAAAGGTAGGATTAGCGGTTGCAAATGAAAACACTTCTCATTTATTATTGGCATACTTTAATTGTGCTAACCGATGAGCTTGATAGTTTGTTCCACATCATCTCCTCAAGGTAATAGATTTAATGAGTCAAGTTGCTGCGCCCCAAATGCCTACACCGCCGAATCAGATGAAAAAGAAAGTCATCTCTATCGTGGCGGCTGTACTGGTTGGGCATGTGGGTGTGTTATATGCGATCAGCCAGATGAAAGCACCTGAGCTGACACCCATTGATAAGCAACCCTTAAAAGTGCGCTTTGTTAAACTCCAGGAAGCGCCAAAACCTTTACCGCCAAAGCCGAAGGCCGAGCCACAAAAAGAGCCGCCTAAGCCTAAAGAAGTCAAAATTGTCGATAAACCGCTGCCACCACCACCGAAAAAAGTAGAAAAAATCGAGCAGGTGAAAAAGGCTGAAGCGCCAAAAGTGGTTAAAGCACCGCCAGTTGAAGCAAAACCAACCCCAAGTCCGGTTGTACCGACAGTGGTCACTGAAACTAAAGTAAAATCGGCACCCGCTCCAGTCGCGCCACCTGCGCCTGTGGCACCGCCAGCACCTGCTGCGCCGCCATCACCGAAAAGTGTATCGATTGGTGGGGGCGTGTCCTGGCAGCGTTCACCAAAAGTCTCACTCTCTGCAGGTGAATTAAAATCAGCCTGTTCACTGGTAGTAGACGTTTCAGCGAATGAGCAGGGTAAAGTGGTCTCTGCGACTGCACGAAATTCAAGTTGTAGCCCGGCGGTAACGCGCAAAGTAGAAGCAGCGGTACGTCGTGCACAACTCACCAAATATGTTGAAAATGGTGTGGCTTATCCAACACGCGTGGAACAGCCTTTCGATTTTCAGGTTAAATAACGGCTCACCCATTAGGAGTTCGAATATGAACTTTTCAGTTTATTGGCAACACGCTGATGCAGTCAGTAAAACACTGTATTTCGTGTTATTGGCAATGTCGATTGCGACATGGACCATATTTGTGCTGCGTTTGATGGGCACTCGCCAACTGAAACAGATTGCCTATGCTCAGTTATCTAAGGCATTGGAACAACTGAAAACCAAACTGGCTCCTTTGGGCTTTGAACAGCGTAAGGCAGTGGCAGAACAGGCGCTGTTACGCCAGATTTCAGCAGAAAAAGCCAATGCCGAAAAAGGTGTATCAGTTTTGGGTACCATCGCATCGATCTCTCCATTTGTCGGTTTGTTCGGTACGGTATGGGGCATCTTCCATGCGCTGGTTGCTGTTGGTAAAAGTGGTCAGGCTGGTCTGGCACAAGTAGCAACTCCAGTCGGTGAAGCCTTGATTATGACGGGCTTAGGTCTGGCAGTCGCAATTCCTGCGGTACTGGCTTATAACATCTGTGTACGTGCTAATCGTGGCTTGGCTCATGAATTACAGGATCAGGCACACGGTCTGTTGATTGATACCATGCTGCAACAGGAATCTGCTGCAAAAAAGTCTGATGAAAAAGTAACACAACAGAGTTTCGTGGGAGGTCAAGCTTAATGGCTTTTCAACTGGGTGAAGACAACGATGTAGGCATGAATGAGATGAACCTCATTCCCCTCATCGACATTATGTTGGTATTGATGATCATCTTTCTGGTGACAGCGACCGTTGCGAACCCATCAATTCCATTAACCTTGCCACAAACGACTGCGGAGATTATCGATCTGCCGCCTGAAAATGTCACGATTAGCATCAATGCCGAAGGTGACATTGCCTGGAATGGCGATGTACTGACGCTAGAGCAGCTTGAAACCCGTTTTAATGAAGCGGGCCAAGCTGAACGTCAGCCGACCATTGTGCTGAAAGCGGATAAAGAATCACGTTATGACTCAGTGGCGCAAGTCATGTCGCGTGCGAGTGGAGCCGGACTCAGCGATATTGCTTTTGCAACTGATAACTAAGATTTAGGTAATAAAAAAAGCGACTGATTGCAGTCGCTTTTTTTATGCCCATTTTTCATGAAACTTAATGGGTTTTTAAGAGGGTCGTAAATTTGCTGCGTAATTTATTCAATTTTGGAGGAATGGCAAAATTACAATAGCCCTGGGTCGGGTTCTTGGCAAAGAAGTTTTGATGATAGTCTTCCGCCGGATAGAAAGTTGGGGTAGGGCTCAGTTCAGTCACCACATTGATGCCATCGGCTTTCAGGGCATTGATCGCCTGCTGCGCCTGTTGCTGCTGCTCATCATTCAGATAATAAATCACAGAACGGTACTGGGTGCCGACATCATTGCCCTGACGGTTTAATGTAGTTGGATCATGGGTCGCAAAAAATACATCGAGCAACTGGGTATAGTTAATCTGGTTTTCATCGAAATCGATCAGAATGACTTCGGCATGGCCGGTATTGCCACCACAGACATCATCATAGTTTGGCTGAGTTGTGTGCCCACCTGCGTAACCGCTGACGACCTGCTGAACCCCCTGGATCTGTAAAAATACGGCTTCAGTACACCAAAAGCATCCCCCACCGAAAAGTGCCTGTTGCATGGTTGATTCCTCATTCAATTAAATAACTCAATCGGGCTGATGGTTAAATTCCAGCTCATCAGTATGAAAGATAAAAAAGCCTGTCCATACAGGCTTTTTGTAGGGAAGTATTAACGCGGCTGAACAGCACTTTCCAGCTGGATCAAGAGATTTCCATGGCGATCCAGTAATTTTAAGGTTTTACCAAATACTTGATAATGCGTCACTTTGGCTAAAGCTTCATTAAATTTCTGATCAAGCTGATCGTTGTTCATGCAAGCCATACGGGTAGTGGCCATTTGGCTCAGGGTCAGCGTGTCTTTCGCTGCTGTATAACTGCCCATAATCCGGTTACAGCTATCTGAACCTGAAACGCGCTGGGTACTGGCATCAAATTGCAGACTCGGAACATTGCGTGCGGTTGGCGCAGTCTTGATTTCAGTATTACCAATCTGGGTCGCAATCCAGGTACGATTTTGCAAAAGTTGTAAATGATTCGCGGTTTGTGTCGTGGCTGTATTGGGCACAGTTTCGCAGCCCATGACCGTTAGAACCGAGCCTAAAATCGCGATTGCAGTTAATTTTTTTAGCATGAGAGATACTCTGATCATTGACTAGCTATTTGTATATAAACAAAAAAATGATCAAGGTTCCAGTTGATTTTGTATCTTTATTGAAGTGGATTTGCTACACAGTTATCGCATGTCGGGTTTTGGTAGGCCCTGCCGGATCAGGCGTGAATAGTCCTGACTGGAGAGATTAGCGGTGCGTTCTACCCGTGGATTGACATGCGCGCGTTGATACCAGGTGCGCATATCCCAAGACTGTTCTAGTACTTTAAGATCATAGAGATAATTCGGTAAATAGCCGGAGGCCAGCAACCGGTAATCTGAGGGTAGCTGTTGTTGCGATATCGCCTGAACCATATCAAAGACTAGTGTGGTGCAATTACTGGTCAGGGTATTGTACCATTTTGGCTTTTGGGCCAGCTCATCGGCCTGACGCAGATATTCCTTGAATAGCGCTTTAGCCTGAGCTTGCGGCATTTTGACTGGGAAAAAATAGACCTGTTCACCACGGACATTGCTACGGGTATAGACAATATCCTTTTCATCCGATGCGACCAGACTCAGTTCATATTTTCGGAAAAAGCCACCAATCGCTGAAAACTCTTCATTCTTTTCCTTGCGGATTTCAATCGAGAAGGTGAGTGGCTTTTGATTGGCAAAATCGAAGCTGACCAGGGTATGGGCAATTTTAGGCCCCATCCAGTAGGAAGTAATGATGTTCACGCCAGTAATCTGATTCAGATCAAAACTGCGGCTTTCCCAGCGTTCGATATAGCGACCATCGGCCTGCCAGTCAAAGTTGCGGATATTGTGTAAGGTAACCTGATCGCCTTGCTGCTCATAATGCAGAAGCTGGGAAACCTCAGGATTCCACTCTCGATCCTGACGCGCTTCCAGACTGAAATATCCTAGCAGACAGAATAAAAAGGCCAGAAGATAAAGAACGCTATCGACTTGGCGGGAGATCAGATGCCGGGTGAAATAAATCCCGAGAACGACCAGTGCAAAGGTCAGCCAGAGTCCAATCAGCATCAAGCTGCCGATTTTTCCAATAGGTTGATGCACCCAAAGCATCAGGCTGAGCCACAAACTCGACAGAATGACGAATAAAGTAAACAGACTGCTCAGCAGCCACAGACTCCAGTGCCTGGAAATATATTCGCGTCCCTGCATCATCACTTTTTCATGAGAAATAGGTTTTATTTTCTGTAGGTTGCGAACTCAAAAGCAATGCCGGTTTTGTCGTCGATATGTTGCTCGGCAGCGACTTTTTTAAATTCTGCTGGAATCGCTGGATAATAGGCATCGCCCTGTACATCCAGTTCGACATGGGTCAGTTCCAGACGGTCTGCAATATCCATAGTCTGTTTAAAGATTTCACCACCACCAATGATGAAAATGGTTTCAGGTTTTTCTGAAGCCTTTACATCTGCAACGGCCTGACTCAGCGCATCTTCAATGCTATAAGCGACTTTGGTGCCTGCAAATGCCCAGTCTGGATCACGGGTAATGACCCAATTCACCCGTTTAGGCAAGGTACGTCCCATCGATTCTAGTGTCTTGCGACCCATCACCACCACACCGCCTTGGGTGATTTCCTTGAAGTGTTTCAGGTCGGCAGAGATATGCCAAGGTAGGTCATTGCCCTTGCCGATACAACGCTGCTGATCCATGGCAACGACGTGTACAACTTCTAAATCTTGAAATGACATGTATTGAATCCTTCTTATCAAGCCCAAAGTCCTTCGTGTAATTTTTTACTGGTACGAAAGAAAGGTTAAAAATCTATATTGATTGCCTTCATGCTTTAGGGCTAGGAATATATTTTGAAAGGAGGTGGCGATTCACGCGTGGTAAAAAACCTCTTCCTAGCCCTCTCCTAGGAGGAGGGGGAACTTTATAATAAAGAAAATTAAACAGCGACAGGGGCTTTAATTCCTGGATGAGATTCATAACCGACAATTTCGATATCTTCAAATTTGAAATCGAACAGGTCTTTAATCTCGGGATTTAGTTTTAATTGACAAAGGCCGAGTGGCTCACGGCTGAGCTGTAATTGTGCCTGTTCAAAATGATTGCTGTACAAGTGGGTATCGCCACCAGTCCAGACAAAGTCACCAACCTCCAGATCACAGACTTGCGCGATCATATGCGTCAACAAAGCATAGCTGGCAATATTAAATGGTACACCCAAAAATACATCGGCACTGCGCTGATACAACTGACAAGACAATTTGCCATTGTGCACAAAAAACTGGAACAGGGTATGGCAAGGGGGTAAGGCGACCTGACCCGCTTCATTCGGGTTCCAGCCGGACACGATCAGACGACGCGAATTCGGATTAGTTTTAATTTCATTGATCAACCATTTGATCTGGTCAAAACCGTCCTGATTATAGCTATTGTCTGCATTCTTGCTGGCCCCAAAATTACGCCATTGATGGCCGTAAACTGGACCCAGTTCGCCTTCAGGACGGCCAAAACGTGCAGTCTGTTCTGCGGTCGCCCATTCATCCCAAATCGAGACTTTATTGTCTTTTAAATACTGAACATTGGTATCACCTTTCAGGAACCACAACAGTTCAATCACGATAGAACGGAAATGAACTTTTTTGGTGGTGAGTAAAGGAAAACCTTGGGAAAGATCAAAGCGCATCTGATGACCAAATACCGAACGTGTACCTGTACCGGTACGGTCGCCTTTATCGCCGCCGTTGTCGAGGATATGTTGTAAAAGGTCAAGATATTGGCGCATAGTTCTCTCTATTTGAATCTGTTGAAAATTGCCGTTTTAAGAGCAGAACGGATTATTTTATAATCAATTTTCTGTCGAAAGGGACAATTTAAATTGCGCACATCATAGCATTTTTTGATGAGCTTTCATCGCCCAAATTGAGAATAAAAAAGACCTCCTGATGGAGGTCTTTTGATTGCAGCTTAAACGGTTTTATTACCAGTATGCACTGTATGAATCAGATCAGACAGATCATACCCCAAGGATTCTGCATAACTTAAATATTCGCGTTGAGTCGCTTCGTCCAGACTGGTGCCGCGATGCAGTAGCCATAAATATTCTTTGTTTGGCTCACCTACGAGCGCGGTCTGATAATCGGGGTCGATTTTTAATACCCAGTAATCGCCCTTGGTAAACGGAATCCAACGCAGGCCTTCAGGTAAAAAGCTGACTTCAAGCTTGGCATGTTCTGCATCGACAATGATCGCTTCAGCAATGGCTTCATCCACCTTGCCATTTTCATTCAAGCTCTATACCGCAGAAATATCGGTGCTGTCTTCAGGTTGGCGCTTCATCGGCAAGTGTGCAATGTCATACCAGGTACTTAAATATTGTTCTAAATTAAAATTTGAAACGGTACTTAAAGTCTGACTCATTTTTCTTCTCTGTTTAGTTCAATAGTTAAAGTTTAGTTCAAGGTTTAAAAATGCCGCATCAGTGTAATACAGGCGGTAAAGCTCAAAATGATGTAATCATGTGGTGAAATGTTATCTGAAAATGGCCGAGCTACAGATTAAATCCACACGTTTGAGTAGAAAAAGATAAGGACTCATTTTGCGTATTTCAGGCTGAAAAAGCTTTGCAAGGCATTGGAATTGGCTTTGCTTTACATTTTTTTTGCAAAGATGATGGGTTTTGTAACTGTATGAGAAAGAACGGCTTAATTTGAATGCCGGAAAAATAGACAAATTTATTTACATTTTTAATGTGAAAGATAACATTTAAACGACTAGTATTCTCGGCTTGTTAACAATATGAAAGCCTAAATTACAGGCGAGGAGCGGTTGGTAAGGCATGATCTATGATCATCAAGTAAACATGAGCGAAGTATATGCTCCTGTCCAAGCGAATATCATGGTGCGTTCCCAATCGGAGCAAAGACCTAAAAAGTCATCCCAAAAAGCCACTGTCCGTAACGCTTCAGGCGTAAGCAATGGCCATCGTATCAATATCGAGAAATTTACCAGTTATCTGCAAGGCATTACCCGAAATACCAGTACACAGAAATGTGCGCGCAGTATTCGTGTCGGTCTGCAATCTTCTGGTGCGAAAATTGTGAATCATCCGGTCGCAGCAGCAGATTGGGGAAGTACCCTGATGCAGCTGGGTTATAAGAAAATTAATGCTTCTTTTGATCGGCCGAAAAAAGGCGATATCTATATTATTGACCGTACTCAGGGACATAAATATGGACATATCGCGGCTTATTCAGGTAGTGCCTGGGTATCGGATTTTAAACAGCGAGATCATGCGGTTTATCGCAATAAAAACGTGACTTATAGTTACTATCGTCTGGAAACTTACTTCTAAGAAAACACTGCGAAGTGATCAGTCCTCAAAACGCTTCGCACGGCTTTCATAGATTGAAACGATAAATAATCCAATCGCGGCAAAGCCAAGACATTGCAGACCCAAGGCAAATTTGCCCCATTGCTGGTGCTGTTCTGGTAAATAGCCAAACAGGGTAATTAAGGCAATGATGGGAATGACCCGGCTCAAGGCGCTAAAGCCATTTGTATAGGGATTGGATTTTGAGATTTTCAGGCGGAAATGGTGCAGTAAATGCACGACAATTCCAATCGCTAAACTCACCCCCACAAATACCGGATCTAACTGGGCCACAGTCGATGCTGTATAAATCAAAATACAGGTCGCGATGATGGCGATGAGTTTGATTTGACGGCTACAGCGTTCCGAATACCAAAATTCAAGCATGGGGTGAACCCGAATCTGATTTGTTCTGATTGAGCAGGGATAGTGGAGAAAACAGGCAAATCGCCAGTGCCATAAATGCAATGCCTTGTGCACCCGGAATCAGGATTTCACCCTGTTGCATATTCATAAAAACTAAAGCAATCAATAAGGCAATTGGAATCCAGGTCAGTAATCTATACAGCAAACCGGTCGGATTTTTGCTGGCAAAGTGGATTTTGCAGTAACGACAGATCAGAAAAATGATGCCGGTACCGACAAACATCAAAATAGAATCTAAGGGCAGCGGTTCCATCCAGTACAAGCCTGCAGCTGTCGCTGCAATCACAATAAAGATCAACAGTTTTTTGAGAACAGACACCTGCGGATTAAACCAGAACTCAAGCATAATGATGAAAGAATAGAAGAGATAATCGGCACTTTAGCATATTTTGAGTATAAAAAAGCGAGGCCTCTGCCTCGCTAAATTACGCGATTTTCTCAGCTATTTTTTTGTGGACCCCAGTCATATATTTTCTTCTGGTAGGCATACCACATCATCCACAAGCCAATCAGGATCATTGGCAGGCTCAGGAACTGACCCTTGCTCATCCAGCCAATAAACAGCTGGCCATTGTCCGGCTCACGGAAGAATTCAACCACAAAACGTGCCAAGCCATAACCGATCAGGAACAGCGCAGAAACTGCCATACGTGGACGTGGCTTCGAGCTGAACCACCACAGTACAATAAACAGGATTAGGCCTTCACATAGCGCCTGATAGAGTTGAGATGGATGACGAACCAGTTGCAGCGGATCGGTCGGAAAGATCATGCCCCAGGCAAAGTTTGGGTCGGTGACCTGACGGCCATACAGTTCGCCACCAATAAAGTTACCAATTCGGCCAAACATCAAGCCTGTCGGTACGCAAGGTGCGATAAAATCCAGAGTCTGGAACCAGGTCATCTTATATTTCTTGCACCACCACAACATGGCCAGAATGACCCCGAGGAAACCGCCATGGAAACTCATACCGCCGGTCCAGATCTGGAACAGCCATAAAGGATCGGCCAGGAACTGGGAAAAACCGTAGAAGAAGACATAACCGACACGGCCACCGATGATCACACCGAGAGCGCCGAAGAAAATCAGGTCAGACACCATATCCGGTGTCCAGCCACGTTGTTTGGCGCGAAACGTCGCCAATCCCCAGGCAAATAAAAATGCCAGTAAGTACATCAGTCCATACCAGTGGACTTGTAAGGGCCCGAGCGAAATCGCAACGGGATCAATATTGGGATAGGTGAGCATTCCTGTTCCTTGTGATTCTGTTTTGCACAGATTTTAGCTTAAAGCAAAGAAAAATGTTGTACATTCAATGTGTAAAGATCGAGAGCGTAAATTATGTGTATCGTGGCATTGGCTTGGAAGGTTCTGGATCAGAGCCCATTATGTCTGATTTCAAATCGGGATGAGTTCTATCAGCGTCCTACGCAGGAGCTGCATGAATGGGAGAATAGTCCGATTATTGCCGGGCAGGATTTACAGTCGGGCGGTACCTGGATGGGGATTACGGCTTCTGGTCGCTGGGCGGTGATTACCAATTTTCGTGATGGACAGGACAAAGGGCATTATCCGACTTCACGTGGACATATCATCCAGAACTTTTTAGATTCTGACTTAACACCGATCCGATTTGCCCAAGATCTGGAACAACGCCAGTGTGACTATGCCGGCTTTAATCTTTTTATGGGGGATCAGGATCAGGCGGTGTATATGAGCAATCGCGGTGAAGCACCACAAGTACTGGCGCATGGCGTCTATGTGGTTTCGAATGGCCTGATGAGCGAAGACTGGTACAAGACCCGCCATTTACGTAAACGCTTTACCCAGGAATTTTTACCGATGCTGCAATACCAGGAGATCGCAGAAGCAGATTTGTGTCATGCAGTCTGGGATATTCTGGAAGATGAACGCAAAGTGATTCCGGAGCTGCTGCCAGACACAGGTATCTCCGTGGAAATGGAACAGCTGCTGTCTTCGACTTTTATCCAGAGTCCGGCCTATGGCACCCGCTGCTCAAATTTTTTGAGAATGCAGCAGGGACAATGGCACTGGATCGAGAAGTCACAACAAGGTACAACCGCAGGTCAAACTATTGAGAAAATAATTAGCCTAAAATAATCACCGGATATAAAAAATGCCGACAGATGTCGGCATTTTTGAATAACGGCTTTTTATACGGTCGCTTGTTCCAAAGCTTCACCCGCAATGGCACCGCCATCTTTACGGGTAATGACCACAGTCGCAGAGCGAGGTACTTTGCCTAAACGGCTATAACGCTCGCTTTGGTTGGCTGGCCATGCACCCCCTGGATGCTGAACGTTGACAAAGATCGCTTTGTAGTCCGGGGTAATAGTCACGCCGGTAATTTCACAACCCGATGGACCAGTCAAAAAGCGACGAACACGATCATTACTGAGTTTGGCACCAACAAAGGTTTCCTGTCCTTCTGCCTTGGTACTGGCGGCAATCACTTTAGCACCATCACCCACAGTACCCGGAAGTGCTGCCAGCATCATACAGTTGGTTTCATCGGTGTACTGACCATCATCGGTCTGAATCCACAGAATCCCGCGCGGATCGAACCACATGCCGTCCGGGCTGGAGAAGTCATTTAAATCATCCAGACCTGACAGGTTGATGTTAGAAGCAGCACGTGCTTCTGCACCGAACAGGAAAATATCCCAAGCAAAACTTGTCGCTGTCACTGTATTTTTAGCTTCACTGAAACGAATGATATGACCATTCATATTGCCTGAATTGCTGGCGCTTGAACCTTTAAAGTCGATGTAGCTACGTGGGTTGGCAGCATCAGTTTCATATGCACGACCACGGTTGCTGTTGTTGGTTAAGGTTACATACACTTCACCATTTTCGGGATTCACGGCAACCCATTCTGGACGGTCCATTTTGGTCGCACCAACATGGTCAGCAGCAAGACGGGCATTGATGACGATGTCATCCTGGCCTGCAAATGGATAGATTTCATTGGCAGTAGTTAAACCATTTTTGCCATGAGTCAGTTCTAGCCATTCACCTGTACCGTCATCATTGAATTTAGCGACATATAATGTCCCTTTATCCATGTATTTATCACCAGCAGTATAACCACCATTGACGTCTTTCGGATCCCAGACGGCTTCAGAAACAAATTTATAGATATATTCGCCGGTCGCGTCATCACCCATATAGAACGCTAATGGCTGACCCGGAATAGGGTTGCTACAGCGGCAGTCTTCGTGTGCAAAACGACCCAGTGCAGTACGTTTAACTGGATGTGTAGTCGCGCTAAATGGATCAATTTCTACAATGAAGCCACAGGTATTCATGACATTACGATAATCTGCTAAAGCATTTGCGCCTTTAACTGAAATATCCCAACGATCATAAAGCCCTTTATCACCGGTTAATTCAGCAACAGGAGTATTCCAGCGGTACTGAGACGAACGGGCATCAGTACCACCACGACCATAACGTGATAATGAAATTTCTTCTTTTGCAATAGCGCGGGTGTCATTGGCTTGACGAGCGAAATAACCACTCCAGTTTTCTTCAGCCGTTAAGTAAGTTCCCCATGGCGTATAACCATTACCACAGTTGGCAAAGGTACCGCGAGTCAACGTCCCATCTGGTGAGAAAATAGTTTTGACTAAGTCAGAACCACGCGCTGGTCCATTAATTTCCATCTCGGTTGCGGCAGTGATACGACGGTTAAAATTAGAATTCAAGTTGATTTTAACATCTTGTGTATTTGCATCTTTGCTGATCTCAATAACAGAAACACCATGCGCATTCACTTCACGGAGTACCTGATCTTCTGGACGTACGCCATCGATGGTAATTGTAGCCTCTGGTGTATGGAGCTGAGATTGTTGTAGGTATTCGTGGTTTAAAACAAGTAAACCTTGTGTTGATTCTTTGGCAGCATAATTTTTGTTGGTTGGATGCATACCGAAAAAGCTCATACCATCATGGTTATCGCCTGAACGGAACTGGTAAGAAGCACCAGAAGCTAAGGTTGCATCGGTCTTTTCTGGATACGCAGGGTTGATTGGATCGCCTACTGCATACAATACTTTAAGCTCATAACCTTCGGGAACACTAAAGAAGTTTTGGGTATTCTTGCGAACCGGCTCAAAGGCTAATTTATTCGGACGTGCTTTTAGATCACTCCATGCATGTTGATCTGGGCTAGTGGTGTCTGGTGGTGTAGTTGGATTACCGTCAGGAGTACCAGAATCATTATCATCATCTGAACAGCCACTTACTGTTGCTGCAAATGCTAATGCCATTGCCCCACTTGTAGTTTTCGCAATAAAGCTGCGGCGGCTAGTATATTGATCCAGAATCGTTTGGAAGTGCGTGTTATTTGAGTTGTTACTGTCTTCAACCAGATCCTGGCAAGGTATCATGTCTTCATTTTTCATTTTAAAGTCCCAATTAAAAAATAAGTGCTTGGTGGTGTAGAAGTTTTCAATACCTTAAGCTTGGGATATGACAGTAATCTTAAGAAAATATTTCATTAAAGTTAAATAAATCAGTATTTTATTAAAATTTAAGAAACAAAAAGACAGCCAGAGCTGCCTGAGTAAGTCGATATTTTTGTTGTTTTGGCTGGTTATTGTTATTCAGTCTTTAACCGACGTTTTTCAATCAGTTTCCCTGCCAGCAAACCCAGTTCAAACAGTAGCCACATCGGGACAGCCAGCATGATCATCGACAGGGCATCCGGAGGGGTGACAAACATCGCTACAAAGAAGCAGCCCACAATAATAAAGCGCCGTTTCTCTACCAGAGTCTGTGTCGAAACTGCGCCAATCAAGATCAGAACCAGGGTAATAATAGGAATTTCAAAGGTAAAACCAAAGACCAGAAACAGCTTTAAACAGAAGCTGAGATAACTGTTAATGTCGGTCATCGGTGCCACAGTTTCCGGCGAAACACTGATAAAAAAATGCAGAATTGAGGGCAATGCCACAAAGTAGGCAAAGCTGATGCCGGTATAAAACAGCACGATACTGCCGATCAAAAGTGGCAAGGCCAGGCTCTTTTCCTTGGCATACAGCGCAGGCTTAATAAAGGTCCAAAGCTGATACAGGATAAACGGCATCGCGATCATCAGCGCGACAAAGAAGTTCAGCTTAAAAGGTGCCATGAAGGTTGCAGTGACATCTGTGGCAATCATGGTTGAGCTGGCAGGTAGCTGTGCACGCAAGGGTTCGGACAACCCTTGGTAAGTCTGATTGGCAAAGGGTAATAAGCAGAAAAACAGGCCAATCAGGACAGCAACCACTTTAAACAGATGCTTTCTTAAGATGATCAAATGCTGGGTAATCGGCATCTGTTCAAGATTCAGCGCTGCAGCATCATTTGAGGCGGGTGTGGTCGGTAAGGATGTCATACGGCCACCTTCATTTTTGTATAGCGTTGTTCTGAAATCATGGTTTGAATTGCTGTAGGCTTAGGTAAATACACGGAGGATACGGGCTGTTGCACCGGCTGATAGCTGAGCAAGGGCTGAGCAGACTGAGGTTTTATTTTTACTTGATCAGCTGCAATCGGCTGCTGCAAATCTGTCATTTGTGCCTGCATCTTGGCTTCCAGTTCCTGAATCCGTTGCATTTCAGCTTGCATCTGTTCACGTAGCTCGGACAGGCGCAATTCACGATCAAGATCATTCTGAACATTGCTCACCATACGCTTGATCTTGCCGTACCATGTTCCGACAAAACGTACTGCTTCCGGAAGCTTATCTGGTCCAAGGACCAAAAGCGCAATAATCCCGAAAATCAGCAGCTCGGTCATTCCGATATTGAGCATAGCGAACTCTTAACTTTTAACCGAATGTTCAGGCGTTTTGACCTGGGCATCAATGGTGCGCGGCTCTGCAAGCTTGGCCTGTTCAGCCTCTTCATCTTTGACTGATTTTTTAAAGTCTTTAATCGCGCCGCCGACGTCTTTACCCAGATTTTTAAGTTTTGATGTACCGAACAATAAAATCACCACAATTGCAAAAATCAGCACATGCCAAATTGATAATCCTGCCATTATTTTATCCTCTATATTTTATGTACCTATCTCAGCAGGCTTGTATGACAGCGCGGTGACGCTTTGATGACAGTTTGCCGACACGGCAGCAGAGGAATGAATCACTCATATAAAAAAATTCATAATTCAATGAAAAGTATGCTGTGCTAGCATACAGCCTGATATGGAAATCTCAGCAGCATTGTCATGGCCTTGATTCTTCCCCTCCTGTCTTTTCTGATCGGTTATTGGGGTGTGCAATATTTAAAACCGGTTCGCCCTCTCTTGGCAGCTTTATTGGCACGGGTCCTGATTCCGGTACTGATTATTTACAATATGGTGTTTTACCAAGAGGGCAGTTTGTGGCTGATTGCCTTCAGCTTTTTCTGTTCCTGCGTATTCTTTGCCTTATTTTATTTCACCCTGAAAAATAAACTGCGTGCCTTATGCCTGAGCTATTTAAATGGGGCATGGCTGGGAATTCCTTTTGCACTGGCAGTTTTTGGCCCGCAAGCGACCAGTACTGTGGTGGCGCTGTACATCGGTGGTTCTTTGTTTGGCAATGTCTGTGCGGTGATGGCAGTCAGTGAAGCCAGACAAGATAGCAGCTATATTTTAAAAAATGTACTGCTCTCACCACCAGTGGTGGCACTGTCAGTGGCAGCCTTATTGTCATTTTGGGATTTGAGTCAGTGGCAGCAAGTCGCTTGGGTAGAGAGGCTGTATCAGGCCAATAAAGTGCTGGTGACTTTTAGTGGCATGTGTGTGCTGGGAATGTGGCTGAGCAATGTGCGGATCAGCAGCTTTGATTTAATGCGCAGTCTGCAACTGATTTTTTATAGAGGGCTGTTTGCGGTTTTGCTGTGTGTTGCCGCTTATTATTATTTACCTATTCCGCAGCAGACGCTGACCTATGCGGTACTGCTGATGTTCTTTTTATTGCCGCCTGCAGCCAATATTGTGGCACTGGAAACCCATTATCAGGGAACAGGCCATTCCGCCAAATATATTGCTTCGGGAACTTTGGCCAGTGCGATCTTGATTGCCCTATATGGGGCAGTGGTGCATGCGTTGATGCCAGGATTATAAAAAACATAAAAAGGTCCTCTTACCCCTAGGGAGAGAGTTAGAGAGGATGTAAAAGCTTTAGAAGGATGATTTTCCCTCTTCTTTTAGGAGATGAGAAACGCTGTTTCGCAAGGGGAGAGGTGTATTTTAAAAATCCCTCACCCCAGCCCTCTCCCAAAGGGAGAGGGGGTAATGAGAGGAGAAACTTACTTCTCCAAACTCTTCTTAAACAGCTGCATCGCTTGCCCACGATGACTGATTTTATTCTTTTCTTCCTTGCTCATTTCTGCACTGGAAATCCCCAGTTCCGGTAACCAGAACAACGGGTCATAGCCAAAACCATTTTCACCACGCGCAGCTTCCAGAATTTCCCCATGCCAGATACCCTGAAAGACTTGCGGTAAAGGATCTTCAGCATGCTGTACCAGTGCCAGTACACAAACAAACATGCCTTCAATCGCTTCACCCTCTTGGCGTAAGGGTTTGAGATCGGCCAGCAGTTTTTCATTATTGGCGGCATCGTTGCCATGCTCACCGGCATAACGAGCCGAGTAAATGCCGGGAGCGCCGCCAAGAACCGGCACACAAATGCCTGAATCATCTGCAATAGCAGGTTTTCCGGAAATTTTAGAAGCATGGCGAGCCTTAATAATCGCATTTTCTACAAAGCTTAGACCATCTTCGATCGCATCTTCGATATTCAACTTGCCCTGGGCCACGACTTCAACCGGCAGTTGTAGCTCGGCAAACAGTTTTTCAAACTCGGCAATTTTACCTTTGTTATTACTTGCCAATACCAGTGTGCCTTGGGATAACCAGTCAGTTGCAGCCATGTCAAAAACTCATTATTAGATAAAGAATGGGCGCTATTTTAGCAATGGATGAAGAATTTGCGGCAATAAAAAAGCACCCGAAGGTGCTATTTATACCATTCAGCTTATTGTGCCTGAATCCATCTGTCGGCACGATCACGCGCCTGACGGATCTGCTCTTGGGTTAAATTCGCCGCCAAGGCAGTTTTTCTGCCTTCCGACAGCGTAATCACCTTATTGTCGAGCATGCCATCACGGGTAGAAAGTTCATACCACTGGTAAGCGCCCATATAGTTTTTCTTTTTCTCTTCCATCATTGCCAGGTTAAAGCTGGCACGGTTATCGCCACGGCTAGCCGCTTTTTCAAAATACTGACGTGCCAGCGCTTCATCTTTTCTGGTGCCAATGCCATCGGCCAGCATACGGCCAACATTCAGCTGTGCAACTGCCAGACCTTGATCCGCAGCAGCTTTATACCAGGCAAAGGCCTGTCGTTCATCTTTCTGTATATCTTTACCATACTGGTATTTGGTGGCCAGATAAAACTGTGCACCCGCCTGACCGGCTTTCGCCGCTTTGGTCAGACTATTGATATCCATGATGGAATACTGAGCCGCTTGACTGGCAACAGAAGGACTCGGTGCAACATAATCTGCATGGGCTTGCATGCCAAAAAGTCCAGCCAGTAGCGTCGTACTTAATAATAATTTTTTCATAGCGCGCTCACTCGATAAATTGCGACTTCACCAAATAGATTAGGGAGATGCTTGCTCAGCAAACTATCTTCTTGATTCCCGTTCACAGCGAGTCGATTAATAATTTTGATGTTATTTTCCGCACAAAGTGCTTCAAAATCACGAAATGTACATAAGTGGATATTCGGGGTGTTATACCACATATACGGCAAGGCTTCAGAAACCGGCATTCTCCCTTTGATTGCCAAGAAAGAACGGGTCTTCCAATGCGCAAAGTTCGGGAAGGTAATAATAGCCTGTTTCCCCACACGCACCATATCACGTAATAATACGTCAGGCGCATCTACAGCTTGCAAAGCTTGTGCCATGACCACATTGTCAAAAGACTGGTCAGCAAAGCGGCTTAAGCCGAGGTTTAAGTCTTGCTGGATGATATTTAACCCGCGACTGACTGCAATTGCAATCTTTTCCTGATCAATTTCTAATCCGTATGCACGAATATCGTGCTTTTTACTCATTTGTGCCAATAGCTCACCGTCGCCACAACCGAGGTCAAGTACGCTAGAACCGGGCTTGATCCACTTTTCAGCGAGTTGTTGATCGATACGCATTATATGGTCTCCTTCGGTGTTGCTTTCAGGTGTTCTTCACCCCCGAGAAATGCACGCAAAGATTTTACATAGAGCGGAATCGGGAACAGAAAAGAGTCATGACCCTGTTCTGCATCAATATCCAGATAGCTCACAGGTTTGTGATTGCTGATCAAGGCATCCACGATTTCCTGTGAGCGGGCAGGGGTAAAACGCCAGTCAGTGGTGAATGACACCACCAGGAATTTGCACTGGGTATTGGCCATGGCTTTTTTGAGCGACTGTTCATATTCACGCGACGGATCAAAGTAATCCAGTGCCTTGGTCATGATCAGATAGGTATTGGCATCGAAGTTACGGCTGAATTGCTCACCTTGATAACGCAAATAGCTTTCGACCTGAAATTCAACGTCAAAGCCATACATAAATTTACCTGATTTCAAATCGCGGCCAAACTTCTGCTTCATGGCTTCTTCGGACAGGTAGGTAATATGGCCGACCATACGTGCCAGAATCAGGCCACGTTTTGGATAGCTGTCATTTTCCAGATAACGACCATTATGGAAATCCGGATCTGACAAAATCGACTGACGTGCCACTTCGTTAAAGGCAATATTCTGTGCAGAAAGTTTCGGAGCGCTGGCAATGATCACGCATTTTCTTAAACGGTTTGGATAATCCACTGACCATTGCAATGCCTGCATGCCACCCAGTGAACCACCAATGATGGCATCCCAGGTATCAATCCCTAAACGATCAGAAAGCAAGGCTTGGGTTTTGACCCAATCGCGGACCGTAACCAAGGGGAAATCAGGACCATAAGGACGGTTGTCATTTTCAGGGTTTGGCGAGATCGGGCCGGTAGAACCGCTACAGCCACCAATATTATTCAGTGAAACCACAAAGAATTTTGACGTATCAATGGCTTTACCGGGACCAATACATGAATCCCACCAGCCGGCTTTTTTATCATCTTCATGATGATAGCCAGCAGCGTGGTGATGACCGGAAAGGGCATGACAAATCAGAATGGCATTGGACTTATCGGCATTGAGTTCGCCATAAGTTTCAACCATCAGTTCAAAACGTGGGAGGATGCGACCGCATTCAAGCTCTAACGGCTCTTCAAATTGGAACTTTTGTGGGACAACAATGCCCACTGAGTCAGCTGGAAAAGACACGGGGAGGATTCGCCTTAAATCTTTAGTATGAATAATAAAAGGATACCATTTGCCGGTATCCTTCTAAAGTCATTTTAGTGCTATGAATTATTGCTAATTCTAATACAGCCGTTTAGACCGCAGCAGCAATCACCTGATCAGTGCTTAATACACCCTGATCAATCAGGCGGTTGGTCGAGGCAATAATTGCTTCAATGGAAGAGGTCACGATGTTGTCATGTACCCCGGCACCAAAGGCAGATTTACCGGTACCTTTCACCTGAAGTTCGATCAAGGCCAAGGCTTTAGCATGTGCACCAGAACTGATGCTGCGCTCTTCATAGTTTACGACATCAATCGGTAACTGAAGTGCATCCAAAATCGCAGAAATTGGACCGTTGCCTTCACCGCGAACACGGCGTGACTGGCCATCAATTTCAAGATCCAGCTCAATCACCTGATTGCCGTTATCATCCGACAATTTGTAGTTTTTCGCAGAATAGTGAACGTTTTTAGCATCCACATAGGTTTCTTTGAACAACTTCCAGATTTCAGTCGCACTGATTTCAGTGCCTTGCTCATCGGTACGTTTTTGTACGATCTGAGAGAATTCAATCTGTAAACGACGCGGCAAGATCACGTTGTAGTTCGATTCTAACAAGTAAGCAATACCACCTTTACCTGACTGTGAATTCACACGGATCACTGCGTCATAGTCACGGCCCAAATCTTTCGGGTCGATTGGCAAGTACGGCATATCCCAGATTTCTTCGTTTTTCTGGAACTCGAAACCTTTTTTGATTGCATCCTGATGCGAACCCGAGAATGCAGTAAACACCAAATCACCGGCATATGGATGACGCGGGTGCACAGGTAAACCGGTACATTCTTCCACAGTCGCAATGATTTCATTGATGTTGGAGAAGTCCAAGTTTGGTGCTACACCTTGGGTATACATGTTCAAGGCAATCGCAGCCACGTCGACGTTACCGGTACGTTCGCCATTACCAAATACACAACCTTCGACCCGGTCAGCACCAGCCATAATTGCCAATTCTGAAGCGGCAATACCACAGCCGCGGTCGTTGTGGCAGTGAACTGAAATGATCACGCCATCACGACGCTGAATGTTACGGTGCATCCATTCGATTTGATCGGCATAGATGTGTGGACCTGAAACTTCTACCGTTGCAGGTAAGTTTAAGATCACTTTATTCTCTGGAGATGCTTCCCAGATTTCAGTGACGGCATCGCAGACATCTTTCGCGACTTCTAATTCGGTTGCAGTAAAACATTCCGGGCTGTACTGAAATACGAATTCAGTTTCCGGCTGTTTTGCGGCATATTCTTTTACTTTTTGTGCAGCATTAATGGCTAACTGTTTTGCACCCTCAACATCAACATTCAAGACTTTATTGCGGAATGTCGGCGAGTTAGAGTTATAGATATGTACAATGGCACGTTTCGCACCTTGTAAAGATTCAAAGGTACGCTGAATCAAATGATCACGTGCCTGAACCAAGACCTCGATATAAACGTCATCCGGAATATGACCTTCTTCAATCAATTTACGGGTGAAATCGAAGTCAATTTGCGATGCTGACGGGAAGCCGATTTCAATATGTTTGAAACCGATTTTCACCAACATCTGGAACATCTTGAATTTCTGCTCCATGTTCATTGGCTCAAAGATCGCTTGGTTACCGTCACGCAGGTCGGTACTCATCCAGATTGGCGCTTTATTGATTTCGTTGTTCGGCCATTGACGGTCTGGTAAGTCCACACGTTGATACATGCGACGGTATTTTTTACTTGGATCAGCCAACATCATGAGAGAGCTCCTTATGCTAACTTGGGTACCGTAATCTTGGTTAAAGCGGTGCGTGGGTCAGCGGCATAGATTTTGTCTATTCATTGGGTTTTAGTGACAGTCTGGTTCAAACCTGAAATATGGTCTAAATATTGGTGGTTTAGCTTCACCAAATGCACTAAATGCCTTACTTATAATTTAAAGTTTAATCCACTTATCCCGAAAAATTTTTGCTATTTTTATGGATTTTAGTCGTATGGTAATAAAGATTTTCTTATAAAGTTTAAGTGGTGAAAAATATTTTCACTTATTTTAAATATTGTATTTTATATTTTCTTTATTTTAACATAATGCGTTATTTATTACGTTCAATTGTGCCATAAAGCAGTATATTTTGATAAAAAATAAATCCAGTTGTTTTCAAAGATCATTAACGTCAGGGCATGTTTTAAAGTTCAGCCCATTTACGCATTAAATTATGATACAGATTGGTCAGTTTCATGACTTCGGCGTGCTGATCACCTAGCTCAATTCTCAGATTTTGAATGCTCTGATCCAGATTAAACAGCATATGCCGCTCTGCATCATCCCGGATCATGCTTTGTACCCAAAAAAATGAAGCAATTCGACAACCGGAAGTGATTGGCGTGACTTCATGCAGGCTGGTCGACGGATACAGAATCATATCGCCGGCAGGCAATTTTACTTCGTGATAACCATAAGTGTCTTCGACCACCAGTTCACCACCGACATATTCTTCAGGTTCACTCAAGAAAACCGTACAGGATAAATCCGTTCTAAGGCGTTCATTGCTGCCACGAATCCGGCGAATCGAATTGTCGACATGAAAGCCGAAAGATTCATTATTTTCATAGCGGTTAAACAGGGGAGGAATAATATCCAGTGGAATCGCCGCTGATAAAAATAAAGCATGCTGTCCCAGAGACTCAAGAATGATTGTGCTTAAATGCTGGGTCAGGGAATGATCTTCAGGTAATTGCTGATTCTGTTTCACTGTGGCAGAGAGCGTACCCGCGGTAACCTTGCCATTGACCCACTCAATCTTATTCATCTCCTCACGGAAATATTGCACCTGTTCTTTGCTCAGTACATTTGGAATATGATGCAGCACTGGAAACCCCTGAATAATCGTATTTTAAAAATAACATAGCCCCCATCAGGAGGCTATGCGGTTGCATTGAATTAATATTTAAAGTTGACTGCCAGCACTGCGCTACGGCCTTCTGCTTCGGTCGCATAATGAGATGAATAGGCTTTAGTGAAGTAACGTTCATCAGACAGGTTGTTAAGATTTAATTGCAAATCAACGTTTTCATTCACGTTATAACGTGCCATGGCATCATAGCGAACATAGCCCGGTACAAACTTGGTATTAGTAGCATTACCATAGACTTTGTCCATTGCGACGGCACCAGCACCTAGAGTTAAAGCAGGAGTTACTGCATAAGTAGTCCAAAGGGTTGCACTGTTTTTCGCGACGTTTTGAACTTGGTTCCCATTGCTAGGATTTGGCGCATATACAGCAGGTTGACCTGTAGCGGCAGTATTTACAAATCCACCATCAATCATTTCACTGTCTAAATAAGTATAACCCGCAGATATAGCCCATTTATCCGTGATGTTGCCATTTACACCAAGCTCAATACCATCGACACGAGTTTCACCAATATTACTTGTGGTGCCATCATCTCCGGTCGCACGAGTATTGGTTTTTTCCGTGCGGAAAATAGCTGCAGTCAGGTTGAGCTTATCATTCAAGACATCCCATTTAGTTCCTAACTCCATGGTCCGGACTTCTTCAGGTTTAAGATTATTTATTGCAGCAGTAATCCCTTCAGAACCATCGCCACCATCTACGCCGACTGGATTTGCAGATGTTGCATAACTTGCATAGATACTGCCATTTTCAACAGGTTTAAAGGTCAGGCCAGCTTGATAGTTGATAAAGTCTTTATCATTTTCAAGTTTAACAATTGTTCCTGCTGGAGTCGTAGTATTAAAACGACCTGCAAGCATGGTTTGCTCAGTTGAGTAGTCATCCCAACGTACGCCTAAATCTAAAAGCCACTGAGGGGTGAATTCAATACTATCCAGGAAATAAACAGACTTTGATTTGCTTTGAATATTGTACTGGTCGGCACCATTGGTACTTAATGTACCTGTCCATGGCCCACGGTTTGGGTTTTGTACCGAAGTACACCAGCCCGAAGTAATATCACCAGCGTTACAGGCATTGTGTACATTACCTGTAGCGTTAACACCATCGATAATGTATTGGGTACGGTCAGTTTCTTGGTCTGAATATTCGGCCCCCAGGTTAAAACTATGTTTAAGCATACCGGTATTAAATTTACCGGTTAAAGCAAGTTGGTCGGTAAAAGCATCAGTATCTGCCACACGTGAGTTGGCACGTGCCCAAACATTTCCTGTTAATTCACTTGTAAAACCTGCTTTGTTGTAAAAGTTACCCTGAGAGTCATCTGGATTGGTCCAAAGGTAATCATTCTTAGAGTTGCCATACACAGCAGTATTGCTAATGGTTAGATTGTCAGTTAAGTCATGTTCTAATTTGATGGTTCCGATCTGATTTTCTTGTTTTTGGAAATCACGATCTTTCCAGCCGTAATATTGACCTTGTTTAACGTCAATTGGCTTGCCATTTCCATTTAATGGACGATAGTCAGTTGCTGTTGCAGTTCTTGGAGCAGCAAATGGGTTGTTATACGGGATACCTGAGTCAGGCGTATCGTCCGATTTTAAGTAGTAATAACTTAAAGTCGCGCGAGTAGAGGTGTCCAGACCAAAGCTAATACTCGGTGCAATCCCAGCACGTTTATATTCTGCACCGTCTTTCTGGCCTGCTTTTTCGTTTTGATGTCCCATGACGGCAACACGTGCAGCAATGCCGTTACCAAAATCTTTGTTGCCATCTAAAGTAATACGTTGGTAATTGTCAGTGCCGCCAGCGACCAAGCCTTCTAGAAAATCGCCTGCTTTAGCGACTTTAGAAATCATATTAATGCTACCGCCAGTGGTGCCTGCACCGCCCATGGCAGAAGCAGAACCTTTGGTCACTTCAACTTGTTCTACCGCAAACATTTCACGGTTTTGTGAAGTGGCATTACGAACGCCGTCTACATACATCGAGCTTTCAGAGTTATAACCGCGAATAAATGGACGGTCACCATTCGGATTACCACCTTCACCTGCACCCAAGGTAATCCCCGGAACTGTACGCAGTGCATCAGCTAAAGTCGTCACTTGTGTATCTGCAATCAGCTGTTTTGAAATCACTGAAACTGACTTTGGGGTATCGAGTAAAGGCGCAACAAATTTGCTATTCGCAGATTGATCTACTTTTAAGCTGGGTGTTTGTTCAGCTTTGACTTCTTGATGAATCGTCTCTAACTGGATCACCTGTTCTTCTGCCATCGCAGATGCAGCTACCATTGATAAAGATGAAACAATTGCAGAAGAAACGATTTTTTTACGTGTTTTAATGAAGGTCATGTTAAACCTAATAAATGAATGCTAAAAATGTATGCGAATAGTAATGATTCTTGTTTTTATTTTTATCTTTTTATCATGGGAATTCATGATCTTTAAGAAAATATTAAATGAGTTTATAAATGTAATATTATAACAATAAATATTTAAGTTTATGTTTTTAATAGATATTGGTAAATCAATCTGATTGTTAAATTTTTATTGAGAATAATGATGTCTATAGAGGGGCATAAATTAATAATGTTTTGGAAAGTATTGATCGCACGATAAGAAAAAACCCTGCCAGGGCAGGGTTTTAAATAATTTTCACTTAAATATTAGAAGTCATATGAAACAGATAGCCAGTAGTTACGGTCTGGAATATAAGTACCCGCTAAACCACTCGTCGTTTTAGTATATAAGAAAGCATTTTCAACTTCGTTATCACTATTAATAAATGACTTATAGTCGCCAAAGTCTTTGTTCAATAAGTTATTCACACGACCTGAAACAGTAACTTGATTGTTGACTTTATAAGATGCACCTAAATTAAATAGCTCATAGGCTTTTAACTTATTGCCGACAGCATCAATTTCACGACTTACATTGACATTGCTTAAATCAGGATCTGTGAAGCGTACACGGTCAGATTTATATTCAGCTTCTAACCAAGTAGTGAACTTATCATTCACATACCAAGTTCCTGTGAAGTTCAAAGCGTGACGAGGTGTATTTTCAATAGGATTACCTTTATTTTCACCTTCGGTAATTTCAGACTCTAGCCAAGTATAGTTTGCTTTTACATCAACGCTTGGAGAAATGTCATATTTAGCACTAAGTTCAACACCGTAGCTTTCAGCTTCACCTGCATTGCCTTTAAAGCTAAAGTTTTGCTGATTATCAAAATTGCCTACAGTCATGCAGTTGTTTGCAGGTGCTTGTCCTGTTGATCGACCTGCCCATAAACAGTTTTCAACGACGCGTGCATCACTGATAATAATATCTTTAAACTGAGTAAAGAACGCAGTGGTAGTTAAAGAGAAATTAGATAAGTTATCGTAAACGAAACCAAGTTCATAGTTTGTGGTTTCTTCAGGCTTAAGATCTGGGTTGCCCAAAGTCACGTTTCGGCCTTGTGAGCTAAAACCATTGATTCCATTATGAAGGTCATTCGCTGTTGGAACTTTATAGCCAGTACTTACACCACCTTTTAAAATCCACTGATCATTGGTGTTCCAAACTAAATATGCGCGAGGTGTAAAGTGACCACCAAAAGCACTATGGTCTTCGTAGCGACCACCGAAAGTGAATGCAAGAGAATCCGTTAGATTCCATTCATCCTCAGCGAACACAGACCAAGAATCCTGTTCAAAAGCAACTCCATTACCTGCTGAGTTATCGATGGTTTCACCATCTTTATATTCAATACCAGCTGTAAGTTTATGGTTGCCAAGTGTTGAAATAATACGAGAATCAACGGTTAGGTCTTTATTTTCTAAAATACGATCTTGTGTACCATCTGAATAATAATTGTATTCAGGTACATTTCCTTTTGGAAGACGACGGCCTTCCTGTTCAGAAGAAACATAGCTTGCAAATGTTTTCCATTGACCAAAACTAAGCTCAGCATCTACACCTGCAGAAATACGATCTCTTAAGAATTTGATCTCGTCTTTATATGAACCAATCCCTGATGGTAAACCTGTCGTGCGGTTGAATTCGTAAAGTTCACCTAAACGGGCATCACTATTATCAAAACGTTGTTTAGCATGATCAAAGTCTACCCAAGTAGAGACGTTATCATTTACATTTAGCGTAAGTTTTGTACCCACAGCATAATTATTTGCTTCTACTGTACGAGGGTCACGACCTTGGCTGCCTTCATCAATAGTTTTTGCGGGTGTAACAAGTCGATCTGATTGATCGCGGTGGAAAAACTCGCCACGTACTTGTATACCAAGTTTATCTTGAATCACTGGACCATTAACAACTGCACTGGTTTTCCAGTTATTACCAATATCAGAATTTTCTTGAATATTCTGTTCAACAGAAACGTTACCATTCCATTCTGATGCAACTTTCTTGGTAATAATGTTAATGATACCGCCCATGGCATCAGAACCATAAAGGGTAGACATAGGCCCACGAATGACTTCAATACGTTCAATAGAAGCTAATGGTGGCATAAAGCTTGTACTAAATTCACCAAAACCATTTGGACCAACTGAACCAGAAGTATTCTGACGCTGACCATCGATCAAAATAAGAGTGTAAGATTGATTCAGACCACGCATTTGGATATTTAAACCACCAGTTTTGCCTTGGCCATTTCGTACGTCGACACCTGGTACTTCACTGAGCGCATCTGCAATACTGGTAATACCTTTTTTCTTTAAGTCTTCTGCAGTTACTACACTAATAGAGGCAGGCGCATTTTTTATATCTTGTTCAAAACCCGCCGCTGAAACCACAATCGTAGACATTTGATGTGTTGTTGTAGGAGTCGCTGTCTCGTTCACAGTCTCTGCGAAAGCAGATGTTGCTGTAACCCCAAGAATTGCCAATGTAAGTGGACGAAGACTAAAACTATGCATGACCAAATTCCCGAACCGAAGAATAAATTAGTATTGTTGCTCAAATAAGAAACTGGATATTAATGATAGTATTTATCATTTGCAATAAAAATATACATTTTCTCCATTTAAATTGGGTTGACTGGGCATCTGGAAAGATGGCAATTCAAATAAAAAAGGGCTTAAAAACTGGAACTCGCGCGTATTTTTTGTATATCCTTAAATGTTGTCATATAATGTGGCACATTTTTATAAACCTGTTATAACCTAATATATAGAGGAAGCCATGCAAGTAACTTCTGAAGCGGTTTCGGGCGTTGCCCGTCGTTTAAATGTTTCTGTACCGACGAGCCGTATTAATGAGCAATTTGAAGCTCGTTTAAAACGCACTGCTAAAACTGCGAAGATCAACGGCTTCCGTCCAGGTAAAGTGCCTGTAAACGTAGTTCGTCGTGAATACGGCGCGGGTATCTACCAAGAAGTAGTAAACGATATTATTCGTGACACAGTTTTCGAAGCGATCCAGCAAGAAAAAATCAATGCTGTGGGCATGCCAAACATCGAAAAAACTGAAATGAAAGACGACGCGCTGGTATATACAGCGACTGTTGAAGTTTATCCAGAAATCGAAGTGAAATTCGACGGCTTGGAAGTTGAGCGTAAAGCAGCTGAAGTAAATGACAAAGATGTTGAGAAGATGATTGAAAATCTTCAAAAACAACGTGCTGCTTGGACTGAAACCAAAGGCATGGCGAAAAAAGACATGCAGGTAACTTTCGATTTCGAAGGTACTGTGGATGGCGAGAAATTTGAAGGCGGCGCTGCTGAAGACTTCAAACTTGTTCTAGGTTCTGGTCGTATGATCCCTGGCTTCGAAGACGGCATCGTTGGTATGAAGAAAGGCGAAGAGAAAGTAATCGACGTTACTTTCCCTGAAGATTACCAAGCTGAAAATCTGGCTGGTAAACAAGCTCAGTTCAAAATCACTGTAAAGCTTGTTGAAAAACAAAAACTTCCAGAAATTGATGCTGAATTCCTGAAAATCTTCGGTGTATCTGAAGAAGAAGGCGTTGAGAAGTTAAAAGCTGACGTTCGTAAAAACATGGAACGTGAAGTGAAGAATGGCCTTCGCAACCAGGTTAAAGGCGCGACTTTCGATGCATTAGTTGCTGCAAACGAAGTTGAACTTCCAGCTACTATGCTTGCTCAAGAAATTGACCGTCAACGTCAACAAATGATCCAGCAGTTCACACAGCAGTTTGGTGCTCAAGGTGCGAAAGCATTTGATTCAAGCATGCTTCCAGATGAATTGTTCAAAGAACAAGCTGAAAAATCTGTAAAACTTGGCGTACTTGTAAGCCGTGTTTTAGCTGATGCGAAAATCGAAGTAGATGCTGCACGTGTTGAAGCGTACATCGAAGACATGGCTTCTTCTTATGAAGATCCAAACGAAGTAATTGAATACTTCAAAAACGATGCGCAACAACGTGCTCAAATCGAAGCAGTTGTACTAGAAGATCAAGTTGTTGATTACATTTTGGCTTCTGCTAAAGTAACTGATGCGACTGTAAGCTATGAAGACTTATTGAAAGAGCAACAAGCTCGTCAACAAGGCTAATCTAGCTTTCGATAAAAAAGGCGCTTAATGCGCCTTTTTTTCATATTGATGCCTGAAAAAAGCATTTCTGTTTTTCACAAAACTAATGCAAAAAATATAATGGATTTGTTGGCGAATTTTTTGCAATTTCAGTGATTATCCCTCATATTGTGATTATGGGTTAGGTCACAAAAAATTTAGGAATAAATAAACGTATGTATGTTCCAACGATTGAAAACGCTTTAGTGCCAATGGTGGTAGAACAATCCTCTCGTGGTGAGCGTTCTTTTGATATTTATTCACGCCTTTTGCGTGAACGTGTAATTTTTATGACGGGCGAAGTTGAAGACAACATGGCGAACCTGATCGTTGCGCAAATGTTGTTTTTAGAGGCGGAAAATCCAGATAAAGATATTCATCTATATATCAACTCACCAGGCGGTTCGGTAACTGCAGGTATGGCGATTTATGACACCATGCAGTTTATCAAACCTGATGTCGTAACGTACTGCATGGGTCAGGCAGCATCAATGGGGGCGTTCCTGCTGAATGCCGGTACCAAAGGCAAGCGTTATTGCCTTGAAAATGCCCGTGTCATGATTCACCAGCCATTGGGTGGTTTCCGTGGTCAGGCTTCAGATATTGAAATTCATGCGCGTGAAATCCTGTTTATTAAAGAACGTTTAAACCGTTTAATGGCTGAACACAGCGGTCAGGATTACGAGAAAGTTGCACGTGATACAGACCGTGACAACTTTATGACTGCTCAGCAAGCGAAAGAATACGGTCTTGTAGACGAAGTTTTAACTAAACGTCCATAAGTTTTAAAGATTGAGATAGTGGAGTAAATATGTCCGAACATCCTCAAGGACAAAAGCATTGTTCATTTTGCGGTAAAACGCAGTCTGAAGTCGGAAAGCTGATTGCAGGCGAGGACGCATACATTTGTAACGAATGTGTGGACGTATGCTTAGATTTGGTTCAAACCAGTCAACAGGTGGAAACCAATGACTGGGCCAATCGTCCTTTGCCGAAACCGCATGAAATTCGTGCGGCCTTGGATCAATATGTGATTGGTCAGGACGTCGCGAAAAAAACCTTGTCAGTTGCGGTTTATAACCATTACAAGCGCTTGAAAGTGCAAAATAATGGCAAGAAAGCTGATGATTCAGTCGAGCTTTCAAAAAGTAATATTATGTTGGTTGGTCCGACAGGATCGGGCAAAACCTTGCTTGCACAAACGCTGGCACGTCTTCTTGATGTTCCATTTGCCATGGCAGATGCAACGACACTGACCGAAGCAGGTTATGTGGGTGAAGATGTAGAAAACATCGTACAGAAGCTTTTGCAAAAAGCAGATTACGATGTCGAAAAAGCGCAAAAGGGCATTATCTATATCGATGAGATCGACAAGATTACCCGCAAGTCTGAAAACCCATCCATCACACGTGATGTATCAGGTGAAGGTGTTCAGCAAGCATTATTGAAAATGATTGAAGGCACGGTTGCATCAATTCCGCCACAAGGTGGACGTAAGCATCCGCAGCAGGAATTCATTCAGATTGATACCTCGAATATACTGTTTATCTGTGGTGGTGCATTCTCAGGACTTGAGAAAATCGTGCAGCAGCGTCAGGAAAAAGGTGGCATCGGCTTTACTGCAGAAGTGCGTAAAAAAGATGAAACCAAGAAGCTGTCTGACTTGTTCCGTCAAGTTGAAGCAACTGACCTGGTAAAATTTGGTTTGATTCCAGAATTTATTGGTCGTTTGCCCGTGATTGCCACTTTGGACGAGTTAGATGAAGAAGCACTGATGCAGATTCTGACTGAGCCGAAGAATGCTTTGACCCGTCAGTATCAACATCTGTTTGATATGGAAGATGTGGATCTGGTTTTTGAAGAATCGGCATTACGCGCAGTGGCTAAGAAAGCAGTTGAACGTAATACAGGCGCACGTGGCCTACGTTCGATTCTGGAAAATTCATTGCTGGAAACCATGTATGACTTGCCAAGCCGTAGCGATGTCGGCACTGTCATCATCAATGAAGCTGTGATTAAAGGTGAAGCAGAGCCGGAATACCGTGCCGAGCGTCAGCCACATGATCAGCAAGAGACAGCAACAAAAATAGATTTAAAGGTCGTGAATAGTAAATCTGCTTAATTGCTATTCGTCCGAAACGTGCGAAAACTCCGTGTTTTCGCACGTTTTTTATTTCCAAAAATAAAGCTCGGTGTTAATCTGATTCACTAGGCGTGGATGCCTAAAACTTATAAAAAACAAATCGCAAAGCACTTGCATACAAAAGAATAAAGACGCAGTGAGGGATAAGCATGCGTGGAGTCGCAATTGTACTCATCAGTAGTTTGGCATTGCTGGGGTGTCATGGTAAGAAAGCCGTCGTTGAGCCTACACAGCCAATCAGCACTTTAAAAAATATCGATCTTGAAAAAAAACCGGGCTTCGTCGAGCAGCATCGTATCGGTATGTTCACCATTGGCGGTTGGGTCAATCAAAAGCAGGGCAACCAGTTTCAGACGGTGAAACCGCAGCATGATGAAGCCGCCATCGTGTATTTATACCGGCCCGATTCTAGATGGAACCGTCAGGAAATTGTCGCTGCCAGCCTGTTTATCAATCAAGAGCATATTCCAAGCTTATTGCATAATCATTATTACTGGATTGAGGTGCCTGCAGGGACCTATCGTTTGAGTACCAGCCGGCCATTAGGCGCGCTGCATTTCCAGAAGCCTAAATATCTGGATTTTACTGTCGAAGCGGGACAGTCTTATTTTATTAAATATGATGAAGAGAATATTAGTACACGCCGGAGTGTTTCCGGACCGCTCATGCTGATGCCGGAAAAAGTTGGCCTGAATGAAATTGCTTTTACTCAGCTAAAATCAGACAGTTTTAACTTTGTGGCACAAGATCAGGAAACAGGCCAGATTCGTAAAAAAGCCCAAAAAATTGAACCGACTGCTTATGATCCATCATTAGATGTACAGCTAAAAGCACCTTTTAAACTTTGGGATCCGCGGACTTGGTAATGGACATTTTATTGAGAAAATATAATAAAAAAGCACCCTGAATGGGTGCTTTTTTATTGCAGTCAAAATTAGCCTGCAGCAGCGTCAACTACTGGAATCTTGCCAATTTTTGCTTGCCAGATTTTAGGTGCAGTCGCGTGAATAGAAGTACCATTCACATCAACTGCTACCGATACCGGCATATCTTTTACGACAAACTTGTAAATTGCTTCCATACCCAGGTCAGCAAAGGCAACCACTTCAGCTTCACGGATGGCTTTAGATACTAAGTAAGCAGCACCACCGACAGCCATAAGGTAAGTCGCCTGGTTATCTTTAATGGCTTCAACGGCAGCAGGACCACGGTCTGCTTTACCGATCATGCCGAACATGCCAGTTGCTTCAAGAACTTGACGCGTAAATTTATCCATACGCGTAGCCGTTGTTGGACCTGCAGGACCAACTACTTCATCACCGACTGGATCGACTGGACCTACGTAGTAGATAAACTTGCCTTTCAAGTCAACAGGAAGTTCTTCACCGTTGTTCAGCATGTCGACCATACGTTTGTGCGCAGCATCACGACCAGTATAAATTGTACCGTTTAGAAGAAGCGTATCGCCTGGTTTCCAAGCATTCATTTCTTCTTGCGTGATGTTGTCCAGGTCAACGCGTTTAGACGTTGAAGAATCCCAAGTCACAGATGGGTAGTCTTCAAGTTTTGGTGCCTGAATATGTGCAACACCCGTACCATCAAGTGTGAAGTGTGCATGACGCGTCGCAGCACAGTTCGGGATCATACCGACTGGTTTACCAGCAGCGTGACATGGGTAATCTTTGATTTTGATGTCCAGAACAGTCGTTAAACCACCAAGACCTTGTGCACCAATACCCAAAGCATTTACTTTTTCGAAGATTTCGATACGAAGCTCTTCCATTTTGCTTTGTGGACCACGACGAAGCAATTCGTCCATGTTGATCTCTTCCATCAATGCTTCTTTCGCAAGCATCATGGCTTTTTCAGCAGTACCACCGATCCCGATCCCCAGCATGCCTGGTGGACACCAACCTGCACCCATCGTTGGAACAGTTTTCAGTACCCAATCCACGATTGAATCAGATGGGTTCAACATTGCCAGTTTAGATTTGTTTTCTGAACCGCCACCTTTGGCTGCCACAGTGATATCTACTTTATTACCAGGCACAAGCTTGTGGTAAATCACGGCAGGGGTGTTGTCTTTGGTGTTCTTACGACCAAATGCAGGATCAGCTAGAACTGATGCACGAAGCACGTTCGAGTTTTCTAAATAACCCTGACGTACGCCTTCATTGATTGCATCATCCAGGCTCATGGTTAAATCGAATTTAACGTCCATGCCCACTTCAACAAATACGTTGACGATACCGGTATCTTGACAGATTGGGCGGTGGCCTTCTGCACACATGCGTGAGTTAATTAAGATTTGTGCGATCGCATCTTTAGCAGCTTTGTTCTCTTCACGATCATACGCACGGCTCATCGCTTGGATAAAGTCTTGTGGGTGATAGTAAGAAATGAACTGAAGCGCATCTTTAACCGATGTGATCAAGTCATCTTGCTTGATAATAGTTGTCATACAAATATCTCTTGAGCGGGCTGATAGCTAGCGGGCTAAATTATAAGATAAAAGAATCGGGTTGTGGGCATTTTGGGCGAGCATTGGCCGAAAGTTTATAGTTTAAGCAATCTGAGCAAGGACTTGAGCTATTCTATGAGTCAAATATGACAGCAAGTTGTCATATTTTGTGTCATATTTCAGATTAAAAATACGCATAATTTTTATTATTTTGACATAAGTAATTGAATTTTATTATTTATTTAAAATTTAATAAAAAACCAGATTGTCATATAACTGTCATAAAACTTTTACATAATGCAGCTATCAACTAAAGGAGATCCTAACAATGGTTACAGGTATTTTGATGGCAGCTGGTTTTTGTGTATATATCGCTGCAACTTGGATGTATGGCCAGAAAGAAGAGCAAGCCTAAGCTTTATCTTCTTTTTTATTTTAAGACCTCAAAGAATTAACCTATCTTCAAATCTTCAAATCTTCAAATCTTCAAATCTTCAAATCTTCAAATCTTCAAATCTTCAAATCTTCAAATCTTCAAATCTTCAAATCTTCAAATCTTCAAATCTTCAAATCCAGTTCATCAAACTATAAAAACATTTGAAAACTCAAATTTAAAAAGTATCTTTCCTATAGCTTACTCAAGCCATGTTGACCATTTACATTTTTAACCCAGAAAAACTCAAAGCCTGAAAACCCTTACACATGCGGTATTTTTTATTGCTTAGACTGTTTCTCTCAACTTCTAGAAACAGGCAAGTAGAATGAACAATTTTAATGCAAGTGATATTAAAGAACATGCTTCAGTCATTGCTTCATGTGGTACTCAAGTCGGGAAGGTGGACCATTTAGAAGGTCAGGATTCAATTAAATTAACAAGAAGTGATGATGAAAATAATGAGCACCATCTGATTCCCTTGAGTTGGGTAAGCGAAATCAAAGACGATAGCGTGGTGCTCAATAAAACGGCGGAAGAGGTACGTAAAGAGTGGACTACCTTATAAGAAATTAAAGTTAGTGGACTGAAAAGCAGGGCTGCTTCAGCTTAATTTTTTATGTCACAGACTTTATGAGTAACCGTTGAAAATGCCAGTTCGAAAGACTGGCATTTTTATTGTTTATTAAAACGAGATAATGATCGCGTGCTGAATTTATTGAAGCTATGAGTGTTTTTTTATAAAAAAACCACCTGATTTTTCAATCAGATGGTTTGGAAAACTTAAATTCAAGAAGTATTAAGCTTCTTGCTGCTCGGCCTGAATCGCGGTTAAGGCAATGGTAAACACGATGTCATCGACCAAGGCACCACGCGACAGGTCATTCACAGGCTTATTCAAGCCTTGCAGCATTGGCCCGACACTGACTACATTGGCAGCACGTTGTACCGCTTTATAGGTCGTGTTACCGGTATTCAGATCCGGGAAAATAAATACATTCGCACGTCCAGCCACTTGTGAATCAGGTGCCTTTTGGCGCCCCACGCTTTCCACCGATGCTGCATCATATTGTAATGGCCCATCAATCAACAGGTCAGGACGACGTTCTTTGGCAATGCGTGTAGCTTCCGCGACTTTTTCCACATCAGCGCCAGTACCCGAAGTTCCTGTCGAATAGGAAATCATGGCAATGCGTGGATCTATACCAAAGGCTTTGGCAGAATCGGCGGACTGGATTGCAATTTCTGCCAGCTGTTCTGCATCAGGGTCCGGATTGATCGCACAGTCACCATACACATAGACTTCATCTGGCAACAGCATAAAGAATACGGAAGATACCAGTGAGTAATCCGGAGCAGTCTTAATCAGCTGGAAAGCAGGACGTACCGTATTCGCCGTGGTATGCACTGCACCCGACACCAAACCGTCAACCTGATCCAGCGCCAGCATCATGGTGCCAAGTACTACTGTATCTTGCAGTTGTTCACGGGCCTGTAGTTCGTTGAGCTTGCCTTTACGCAGCTCCACCATCTTGTCGATGTAGTTTTCACGCACCAGATCCGGATCAAGAATTTCCAGATCTTCAGGCAATTCAATACCGCGAGCTTTGGCTACTTCTAGCACAGCTTCAGGCTTGGCCAGCAAAATACACTGTGCAATACCACGCGCCTGACAAATGGCCGCAGCCTGTACGGTACGCGGTTCATCACCCTCTGGCAGTACAATACGTTTTTTCGCAGCAATCGATTTCTGTACCAGTTCATGACGGAAAGCGGAAGGTGACAGACGTGGCTTATAAGAACCATTCAACATTTGATTCAGCCATTCCGGATTGATATGGCTTGAAACAAAACGTGTCACCTGATCTGCACGTTCGGTATCATCCACTGGAATTTCATTGCTGAGATTTGCCAGTTTTTGTGCGGTTTCAAACGTGCTGAGTGGTGTATGTAAAATCGGTAAACCTTGCTTGATGGCAGCCTGGCAGAATTCCAGTACATGATCATTTGGCTGTTGATGTTCAGTCAGCACCAGACCGGCCAAAGGAATCCCATTACTGCTAGCCAGACTACTTGCCAGTAATACATCAATCCGGTCAGAGGCACTAATAATTAATTCGCCAGCTACAAACTTATGTAGTTCATGTTCAATATTGGCTGAAATCAGACTACTGTGTTGCACACGGCGCTGTTTGGCTTCGCCTTCATTAATCCAGTAAGCAGAAATATGGGCAGCCAGATCAGACATACGCGGCACACTTAAGGTTTTACTGAAAGGCACCAAGCCAATCACTGGCAATTTTTCAGAGCCAATATGCGGATGCGTCTGCCGAATGGCGGTGATAAATTCTGCGGTTTCAGCTTTAAGGCGTAAATCCGGATTCAGCGTGACAGGAATCTGCGCAGATTCTTCAGGTAGACCCTTGGTGCGCATCAACATGATACCTGCCAGACGGGTAGAGCTGGCGCCACCAAAATTACGCAGCTGATGTTCAACTTTATCTGCGGTTTGGCTTGGCTGCTGAATATTGGCATTGCTGACGACAATAACTTTGGCATCCAGTGCTTGTGCCAGTGAAGCATTCAAATCATCGGCAAAACTGTCCTGAGTATTTGGCAACAGCCCTTCGACAATAATCAGGTCATGCTGTTTAGCAATTTGACGATGCAGACGCACCGCTTCTTCAAGCAATTCATCCTGTTCACCCAGATTGATCTGCTGCAAGACTTTGCTATAACGGATAGGTTCAACCGTTTCACTTTGAGAAATATGACGATACAAAGCCGTGGTGCGGTCTTCGATTTCATTCAATTCCTGGGCAAAAGGTTTCAGGAAACCAGCTTTTACCCCTTGGCATTCCAGTGCATAAATCAGGCCCAAACATGCAGAAGTTAAGCCTACGCCTTCCCCCGTGGGAACCAATAAAATTGTTTTCATAAATTATGTCAGTCGCAGAATAATAAAAATCATTGAAAAAGAAGCTAAAGCCTGCTTATGCAGGCATTACCTCAGCTTGAGACTTTTTTGCAGTATTGCGCTCCACTTCAAGTTCAACCACACTTTGAACTTCCCGCGCAATACGGCCTTCTTCATCTGTTGGCACTACCCAGATTTGTGGGCCTGTACCTGAATCAATTCGGCCTTCGGTACCGCGTTTCAGCTCATTATTAGCATTTTTATCCAGACTGAAACCGAAATGAGGCAGGTAAGTCATGGTTTTTTCGCGGATATACGCTGAGTTTTCGCCAATGCCGCCAGTGAAGAACAGACCATCAAGACGTGGCAGACCACAGCTCAACGCTGCCAGAGACTTAGCTAAACGGTAGCAGAATACTTCAATCGCCAGTGTGGCATCTTCATTGCCTTGTTCTGAAGCTTCAATCAGGGTACGCATGTCATTGGACAGATCAGACAAGCCCAAAAGACCACTTTGGCTATTCAGCATCTTGTCAATTTTATAAATATCCCAACCCAGGTTTTTCGCCAGGAAGCTGTGCAGACTTGGGTCAACATCGCCACTGCGTGTGCCCATAACAATACCTTCAAGTGGAGTTAAACCCATTGAGGTATCTACACTTTTCCCATTCCAAACGGCACAGGTCGAGCTACCATTACCTAAATGCGCGGTTAACCAGCCACCTTGTTTGAAACTGCCTGCCAGTTCAGAACCACGCTCTGACACATAGGCATGACTAGTCCCGTGGAAACCATAGCGACGCACACCATGGGCGGTATATAAAAATTTCGGCAGGGCATAACGATAAGCATGCGCTGGCATGGTTTGGTGGAAGGCAGTATCAAATACCGCAACCTGTGGTAATTCCGGGAATAAACGTTTAGTGGCTTCAATGCCAATCAGGTGTGCCGGATTATGTAATGGTGCAAGCGGCGTTGCTTCACGAATTTTTTCAATAATCTCGTCATTGATCAGTTCAGCCTTGGTCAGGCTGCCACCATGTACGACACGGTGACCGATCGCGTCCGGACGGTAGTTGGCCAGACGTTCCAGACCCACTTCGAGTGCTTTTTTGTGGTCAGCAAATGGAATGTGGATATCGACCGGCTCATTGCCAACTGTCACACCTTTAATGCGAGCATTCTCTGTGCCTAAGTTCTCAGCTAAACCATGAATACGGAAATTCTGCTCCTCAAGAAGTAATGCAAACTTGATTGAAGAAGAGCCACAATTAATAACTAATACTGATTTAGACACGATTGATTACCCAATTTTTAATTAAAATTCTCGTCCATTTGCTTGACCCAATTGCGAACAATGAAGCAGCAATCCAGATCAATGAATATGTTTTAACATTTGTTTTTTTTCTGTCCTAGATAGACTTTAGCAGATTAGACTTAAGCATTATCGACCGATTTAACAATAATAACTAAAATTTATCAGTTCATAGTTTTCATTTATAAATAAAATGATGCTGAAAATATAATCAATATCAACAAAATTCTAAATCCTGCTTAAAGTTTATTTTGCAACAGATTAATTTTTAAGTTTAGCGCCTGAAAAGGCAAATATTGTTTCTAAATACAATTCTATAAAGAGATTCATTAATAAAATGACCCGAAGGTTCTAATCCATCTATTTCCGTGTCAATTTTTCTGTCCATAAAAAAACAGCCTCATAAATGAGGCTGTTTTAAATGCGCGATCTGAATACTTATTGGCGAATCTGACCATCACCAAAGACAATCCATTTCTGCGAAGTCAGGCCTTCAAGTCCGACTGGGCCACGAGCATGGATTTTATCGGTCGAAATCCCGATTTCTGCGCCTAAGCCATATTCAAAACCATCTGCAAAACGAGTAGAGGCATTGATCATGACCGAACTTGAATCTACACCTGCCAGAAATTCACGTGCCAGACTGTAGTTTTCCGTAATGATGGAATCGGTATGATGCGAGCCATATTTGTTGATGTGCTCAATGGCTTCTTCTATACCAGAAACAACTTTGATCGCCAGAATCGGACCCAGATACTCGGTATACCAGTCTTCTTCAGTGGCCGTAATAACTGCATCTCCAAGAATACGCTGGGTTTCCCGGCAACCACGCAGTTCAACTTTTTTCTCTTGGTAAAGCTCTGCGATGCGTGGCAAGAATTCTTCAGCGACTTTTTCATCGACCAGCAGGGTTTCCATGGCATTACATACACCATAGCGATGGGTTTTGGCATTGAGCGCAATAGGCAATGCTTTCAACAAATCTGCTTGAGCTTCCACATACACATGACAGTTGCCATCTAAATGTTTAATGACCGGTACGCGTGCTTCCTCGGTAATTCGTTCGATTAGGCTCTTGCCGCCACGAGGCACAATCACATCCACATATTCGGTCATGGTAATCAACTGGCCCACTGCAGCGCGGTCAGTCGTATTCACGACCTGTACGGCAGCCTCAGGCAAGCCTGCGACTTTCAGGCCATGCTGAATCGCGACTGCAATTGCCTGATTCGATTCCAGAGCTTCTGAGCCGCCCCGTAAAATAATGGCATTGCCTGATTTGAGCGCGAGTGATGCCGCCTCCAACGTGACGTTAGGACGTGACTCGTAGATCATGCCGACCACACCCAAAGGCACACGCATCTTGCCCAGTTGAATCCCGGATGGGCGATAAGCCATATCACTAATTTCACCAATCGGATCTTTCAGGCCAATGACATCTTTCAGGCCCTGTAACATACCTTTAAAGCGCGCGGGGTTGAGTTCTAAGCGATCAAGCAGGGCAGGGTCCAGATTGTTATTATGCGCCTTAGTCATATCTTTCTGGTTAGCAACCAAAATAGCAGCTTGGCTATTTTCCAAAGCCGTATAAATAGCGGATAACGCATTATTTTTAGTTTGGGTGGACGCGCGAGCCAAAATGCGAGACGCTTGGCGTGCCTGCTGTCCTACCGTTTGCATGTATTGTTCAATAGACTCTTGCATAGCGGTTTGATCACTTAGAAATTTCATTTCGATATTAACAGCCTGCTGCTGCACAATGAAGCCCATCTATTAAAAATCATCCGTTTTCGCAGACTTCTAAACATTTTGAAATTGTTTTCTGTTTAAAAGTAGATAAGTGGTCACTGAAGCGGTTGCTTGTGAAAAGCAGCTCTGTATAGAATGAAACACGCGGCATTGATGTCATTTATAATTATTAAAGAGCAGGATGCGTGTTCAGGCACACCGGAATGCGCCTGAAATATAAGATCTGTTAAGCATGACTTGCACAATAAAAATAAGGCAAGGACGGAGGAAAAGGAATATGAATTCCATTATCCACATGGACACCCATGTATTGGAACAACATAGCCACGATGGTTTTTTTGATCTTTATGATAAGCACAGTTTTAAGCAGCCGCCACGTACGACCTGGATGGACGGCTGGAAAATCGAATATATGGCGATCGCCCGTCCGGATACCTTACATTTAAGACCCATGGTGATTATTGGGGGAGCTTTCCAGAATTTTAATTCCTACAAATACTGTGTAGAACAGCTTTTTGATGCAGGTCCCATCATTCTGATTGACCTACCGTCCATGGGGGCCAACCAGCAGATTAGTAATGTCGATACGGGGCTGTCTGCCGGAACACTGGAGCTTGAAGACCTTGCTGCGATTCTGGGGCGCTGGCTGGAACAGATGCAGCTGCCGCAAGTGGCAATTCTAGGCATGTCCTTGGGTTCAGTGGTGGCTTCCTGTTTGGCAGATCAGCGTCCTGAACTGGTCGATCGGATGATCCTGATGGGTGTGATGCAGAAAACCCGTAAAAGCTGGCGGATGCTGCTGGAAGAGTCTTTGCATCTAATGAAAGAACAGCGTATGGATGAATTTGGTCAGGCCGTCATTTTGTACCTGGTGAATCATGCACGTTTAACAGAAACCCGGATGTCACCGACTGCAAAGCGTTTGTTCTTTAAACAGATGGCGGAATTTACGGCCACCGAACAGGATCGTTATGATATCAATTGCAACCGTTTATTGCGTCTGACCAATGTGCCGATTCCACAGTGCAAAGTGCTGGTGGCATGTGGGCAATATGACAGTTTTACCTTGCCACATGAGAATGCCAATTTTGCCCTGCAATGTCCGAATATGCAGTATGTACAAATTGCAGGCGCCGATCATGTACCGCAGTTACAACGTCGTAAAGAAACCATGCATCTGTTTGCAACCTTCTTACGTGATGAACCGGTTGATCAACTAGACGGCATTATTCCGTTCACTCGCGAACAGATACAGCAGCTTGAACGTCGCGGTGAAGAGCGGATTCAGGTGCAAGACTCACAGCGGTTCCTCAGTCATCGTCATTCTGATCTCATTTTAAAAGCAGAGATCGTGGACATGAATTTCTTTGGGGTATTGCTGGAGTTAGATGTAGAACAGGCAGTATGCGCAACAGCTTATCCACGTGATCTGGCCTTGCATCTGGAAGATGAAGTTGGGGAATTTCAGATTGAGTGCCTGATCTTTGAACAGGATGATACTCAGCTGCGTGCTTTATTCAAACATGGCAGTTTTGAAGTCGCAGAACGCTTATTACGCTTTGTACAAATGCAAAAAGTACTGTCACAAACTGAAGTATTTGATGCAGCAATTTAAAAAACAGCAGCATTAAAAAACAGCGTACTTAAACGCTGTTTTTTTTCACGGCATGAATCATCCAGACCAGATCACCTAAATGTTCATCCTGTTCATGAGTCGGGTTTGGCTGATGAGGCTCGGCAAAATAACGTTGTGGTTGTTGTACCTCAACCTGGTCAAATCCTGCATCTTGAAAAAAGTGCTGTAGTTCTTGAGGGGATTTAAAATGAAAGGTAAACGCACTTCGAGACATGAATTTAAGCAGACGGCTACTGCTCCAGATAAAGTTCGCTAGTTTATTTTTCACCGGTTCGGGGTAAATATCGCTGAGATAGTGAACTGCCGGGAAATACTGTGCATTTTCTGTAATACCCTGCATCAGAATGCGTAACATCTGCTGATCAAAATAATTAATCAGTCCTTCGCTAATGACCACTAAGGGCTGGCTGCGGTCAAACATCTGAAAAATACAGTCCAGCTCTTCACTAAAAATATCGGCAGTCAGGACTTCAGGTGCATGCTGATCAATTTGCTGTAAAGCCTGCGTTTTGATTTTGGCCATATCGGGCAGATCCAGTTCACGATAATTAATCTCTGGAAATTTCTGTCTGAAATTCCAGCTGCGTGGAGATAGTCCGCAGGCAATTTCAAGAACCTGAAGTTGTGGGTGTTGCTCAATTAGTTGACACAAATGCTCATCAATCATCTGATGGCGCTGCTTAAGTGTAGTCCGCATGCTACCGCCGACATGGCGTTCTGCCCAGGATTCAAGTGGATGGAGCAGTTTGGCCAGAAACTTGCCTTTGGATGTAGCAAAGGCTGGATGTGAGATTCCCATTTGATACCAGATATAGCCGGTATAGTGCGCCGTAAAAGAAATATGGCGATGTTGCGAAAGTGAATCTGTCATATTGTTCTGACCTTATTGTTATTTTTAAGTTGATTAAATAATTGTGTAACCTTTTCATTACTATAATTAAAAAGGAACACCTTGTCGTGTTCCTTTTTTATATTGATTGGATTTAAAAAGTTTTAGCTGGATTGCTGTTTAAATGCCAGTATTTCATCACGGATATTGCGCCATGCTTCTCCCAGTTCCAGCTCTGCACCAATCTGGATGTTCGGGATGTTGCCGCGCATGCGTTCCAGACGTTGCTGGTTCGGGAGGGGCAAATCTTCAATTCCTTCCAGTGCAATACATTGTGCTGCACGGTCATTGCAGACCAGACCCATATCACAACCCGCTTTGAGTGCGGCCTGAATTCGGGCATCGGCACCGCCTGCGACACATGCGGCCTGCATGCTTAAATCATCCGAGAACAAGACGCCGTCAAAGCCCAGCTCCTGACGTAAAACCTTCTGAATCCAGAATTCCGAGAAGCCTGCCGGATTAGGATCAACCTGACTATAGATGACATGAGCCGGCATCAGCGCATCCAGTTGTGGTTGCAGTTGGATAAATGTTTGCATATCTTTTTGCTGGATTTCTGCATAGGAGCGCGTATCAATTGCTGCAGCAACATGTGAATCCGCTTTGACTGAGCCATGACCTGGGAAATGTTTACCAGTTGAAGCCATACCGGCACGTTTCATACCTTTTAAAAATGCGCTGGCGAGTGGAATAATGTCCTGAATATTTTGGGCAAAGCTACGATCACCGATTACATCACTGATGTCATTCAGGTCCAGTACCGGTGCAAAGCTGAAATCAATGCCAACAGCCAGCACTTCAGTCGCCATCAGCCAGCCACACTTTTCAGCCAGTTCAAGGGCACGCTGTGGATCGCTCGTATAAAGTTCGCCAAATTTACCCATGGCAGGCAGCAGGGTAAAGCCTTGTCTTAAACGCTGTACACGACCGCCTTCCTGATCGACTGCAATTAAAATATCAGGACGCACCTGACGCATATGATCGGTCAAAGCACGGACTTGCGCCGGAGATTCGATATTGCGACCAAATAAAATCACTCCACCGACTTGCGGCGCACTTAATAGTTCAATATCTTCTTGAGTGAGGGTTGTGCCTGCGATGTCGAGCATCAATGCGCCAATCATATGCGGAATCCGTTTTAGAGTTTTTCGGAGAAAACAATACCTGAATTCTGCAATGATTTGCTACACTTTCTCAGCACAGAATATGATAAAACTACACGACATAAACATATTAAGTTGTTTAAGATGCTGAATACGTTAAATTCTGGTCGAAAAGCAACACGGTCACATTGGTTTCTAGGCCAAGGAAGTACGAATTATTTATGAAATTTCAAACTATAGCTTGCGCAGTTGCGATTGCGACAGGTGGATTCTTTTTTACCCATGTAGTGAATGATGCGATTGCGGCCAATAGTAATGAAGTGGTCAGTAAAGCAATTCAGCCATCTCAAGAGCAGGCGCTGGTGTCACGTCAGCTGGCAACCCTGGTTGACCGTCAGCATTATTTAAATATGCGTCTGGATGCCCAGACTTCGCAGCGTATTTTTGATTTCTATATTGATAGTCTTGATCCGGAACACAGTCTGTTTCTGGCCCCAGAAGTTGAAAACTATAAGAAACGCTATGGTGCCAATTTTGGTGCCAATCTGAAAGCCGGCAATTTGTCTGGCCCTTATGAAATGCATGCGCAATATCAACAGCGCTTGCACCAGTTCTACACCTATATGTTGAATGAGCTGAAAAAACCGCAGAATCTGAATCAGCCAAATGTTTATATCGAAACGGATCGTGAAAAAGCGCCGTTCTTTAAAACTGAGGCTGAACAGCGCGCGCATTGGTCGAAAATGCTGGTGTCTCAGCTGATCAATTTGACCATCAGTAAAGAAGAGGAATTGGCCAAGCAGAAAGCCCTGAAAGCCAATCCGGAACTGGCGAATGGACAAGACCTGACGGGTCCTGAAGATCTGACGCCTGCGCAAACCTTGACCAAGCGTTATACCCGTCAGCTGGAACGTCTCAGCCGCATCAAGAGCGATGATGTGCTCGACAAGACACTGAATGCAATGATGCTGACTTATGATCCACATAGCAATTACTTCCCGCCTGTGGATGCGATGGAGCTGAATCGTCAGACGACTTTACAGCTGGAAGGCGTCGGCGTATCGATTCGCCCGGAACGCGGCAATGAAGATTACACCAAAATTGAAACCATCGTTGAAGGTGGTCCGGCCAGCAAATCCGGTCAGGTCAAATCAGGGGATCGTATCATTGGTGTGGCCCAAGACGGCGAACAGATGGTCGATGTCATTGGCTGGCCAAGTAATGAAATTGTCGGTCTGATTCGTGGTAAACGTGGCACGAAAGTCACTTTACGCTTACTCGGTGCGGGTGCTGCCATGGGGCAGGCCCGTAATGTGACTATTACCCGTGACGTGATTCAGGAAGAAGATGCCGGTGTGCGTACACGTGTAGTCGACATTCAGCGCGATGGCAAGAAATATCAATATGGTGTGATCGAAATTCCGTCATTCTACCTGAACTATCGCGCACGCCGTGCCGGTACGGATTATCGTTCGGTATCCGAAGATACCAACAAAGCCTTGAAAGAGTTGGCAGCGAAGAATGTTGCCGGGATTATTGTTGATTTACGCAATAACCCGGGTGGTTCACTGGAAGAAGTGGCACGTATGCTAGGGCAAGTAATCAAGTCTGGCCCAGTGGTGCAGATCCGTGATGGCAATGGTAATGTCAGCGTCTTTGAAGATGATGATGGTGGTGCACAAACTTATGCGGGTCCATTGGCAGTGATGGTGAATCTGGCCTCTGCATCGGCCAGTGAAATTTACTCTGCTGCGATTCAGGATTATGAACGCGGGATTGTGATTGGTAGTACCACCACCGGTAAAGGTACAGCACAGGTGCAACTGGATAGTTTAGCGCATGGTCAGGCGACGCTGACGCAGCGTAAATTCTATCGTGTGACCGGTGGTAGTACCCAGAATAAAGGGGTTGTTCCGGACATTAAACTGGTCGATATTTATAACGAAGAGTTTGGTGAGCGTAAGGCTAAAAATGCCTTGCAGTGGGATACTATTCCAACGGCACCATTTAAACGTGAAGGGGCTGTACAGAAATACGTTCCTGAATTAGCTAAACTTTCTCAGCAACGGGTCACACTGGATTCTCAGTTCAAGTATTTAGAACAGCGTAAAGCCGTGATGAAGAAAGCCGAAGAAGAGAAACGTCAGGTACTGGACTTGCAACAGCGTAAAGCTGAGTTGATTGCCATGGAGCAAAAAACGCTGGACGCAGAAAACACTCGTCGTGCTGCAACAGGTCTGAAACCTTATCCAAACTGGGAAAGTTATCAGGCTTCACTGGATGCCTTGATTGAAACGCGTGCCAAGATGAAGGCCAAAGAACGTCCGGCTCTGCCTGAAGAAGAAGCGTTTGTGATTGAAGCGGCAAATGTGTTACTGGACTATGCCAAATTACAAGCAAAACCCTAAGTTTTAGCCTCATTGGTCGTTGATAAAAATAGCCTGTTTCGACAGGCTATTTTTTTATTTTGCAAATCTGCACGAAAGAACAAATAAAATTTTACTATGAAGTGCCATCTGTCTAAATAAAAAGAAAAAAATTGTGATGGTGATCGAATAAATGAGCTAAAAAAATGAAGCTAAATATTTGCTTAAATTTGAAACACTTCTAATATATAAGTTGTATTTTATTTTTCTGTTGAGTCTTATTTTTGAGGCAATTCTCAACTTCAAAAGAAAGAAATATAAATTCTAAATTTTAGTTAAGACTGATGTTGTTGCAGACCAATTGGCTTGCATAGATGGTCAGTCTTGAGATTTTACTGAGCTCAAATTTGACCGGGTGAAAATGGAAATATCAGTGCAGAGCATAATAAAAATGATCACCGCTGGGGAACATTTTATATGATTGATATTCAGCATGATATTGGTCTGCTCATCGGGTCCGTTCTTTCTGCATTGGTTGCTTGCTATCTCATCGCACGGATTAAAGAATTTGCTTCAGGCGCTTCACAGCCAAACTTTAAAACCTTCAATTTAATGCTAACCGCCATGCTATTGGGTCTATTCATCTGGTTGATCCATTTTATTGGGCTGACAGCAAGTTTTGTGCTGAATAAATACGAGCTGGATTGGGGGATGCTGCTCCTGTCTGTTCTGGTGATATGCATTGCCTCTATGTTTATCCTCTGGTTAAGTACCAGAAGTACTTGGTCATTTTTCCGATCAGTTCTCATATTAGGTGTGATCGCACTCAGCATCTTTGGCATGCACTCTATTAGCATGATGTCATTCAATTTTACTGCCGCCCATATGCAACAGTCACCGGAATTAGTTCAGGCACATGATCAGCTATTTCTGGCCATGATACTGATGAGTGGATTGCTGCTGGTAACGCTGATTTGTATCATCGTGTCCGAACTGCGTGTGGGATTACGCAACCGTCAGCTTGCATGGGCCAATCAACAAATTGAAAATCAGACCATTCAGGACAATCTGACCAAATTACCTAACCGTTTGTATCTGGCTGAATATGCAAATCTGCTGTTTTCAGGTCAGTCCGAACAGCAGCATGAAATTGCTTTTTTATATATCGATCTGGATCGTTTTAAAGCAGTCAATGATGTGTTTGGCCATCTGGTCGGTGATCAGTTGCTGATTCAATTGACCACGCGGATTCATCTGTTATTAGGCCATCATTCCAAGCTGCTCAGAATTGGTGGGGATGAATTTCTGCTGGTACTGGAAAATACTTCAGTCGCCAAAGCTGCAAAAATGTCAGAACAGATTCTTGAACTGATTCAGGAAAGTTTCCTGATTGAAGGCAAGAGTATTCATATCTCGGGCAGTATTGGTATTGCCATGTATCCGGAGCACGGCAAAAATTTACAGGATCTGCTGGTCAATGCTGATGCCGCGATGCTGAGTTCCAAGTATCAGGGACGCAATACTTATTCAGTCTTTAATTATTCTACCGACCAGGATGAAAGCAAAAGCCAAAGCACCCTGATTAATGACCTATATAAAGCCGTGGAAGAGCAGCAGTTTGTGCTGTTTTATCAGCCCAAGTTTCGGACCAAAGACCGTAGCTTGTGTGGGGTAGAGGCATTAATTCGCTGGAACCATCCCCAGTTTGGTTTGCTCGGCCCGAATCTGTTTATCAATGCGGCTGAAAAAACCGGACTGATTATTCAAATGGGCTATTGTGCATTGGAGCTGGCCTGTCAGCAGATTCAAAAATGGCAACAGACACATACTGAATTTTTCCCTATCGCGGTCAATTTGTCTGCAGTACAATTTGAGCATAAGTATTTGTTTAGTACTTTAGAAAAGTTATTTGCACAATATAAAATCAGTCCTCAGCATTTAATGATCGAGATTACTGAATCGACTGCCATGCATCATATTGATGTGAGTATGCGCAGCTTTAAGCGCTTAAGACAAATGGGCATCCGTCTAGCCATTGATGATTTTGGTACAGGGCATTCCAGTTTTCTCTATTTAAAGAATTTCGCCGTAGATGAGTTAAAAATTGACCGGGAATTTATCAAAAATCTGGCAGTCGGCTCCAAAGAGGAAATGATTCTGGAAAGCATTATTCAGCTGGCCATAAAACTGGGCTTGGTGGTGACCGCCGAAGGTGTTGAAACAGAAGCGCAAGCAGAAATTTTAACCCGGCTCGGTTGTGAACAGTTACAAGGCTTTTTGCTGGGCTTGCCGGTAGATGAACAACGACTAGAAAACTTACAATTCCGTTAATAGCGCTCTAATTCATTGAGCGTCAGGATAGACAACATGGCTAACGGAACTCCACCCTGAAACTCTGCTACAATATCGCCAATTTTTTTCATATTGATCGAATTTGATCTCGAATGCTGTGCATTGAGCAGTAGGTGTATTTCATGAGCTTTAAGCAAGAACTGGCGGCACAAGTCGCCCAGCGACGTACGTTCGCTATTATTTCCCACCCCGATGCCGGTAAAACCACCATGACAGAAAAATTGCTGTTATGGGGTCAGGCTATTCAGGTGGCCGGGATGGTAAAAAGCCGTAAATCTGACCGGGCCGCAACATCGGACTGGATGGAAATGGAAAAAGAGCGTGGTATCTCGATTACCACCTCGGTGATGCAATTTCCTTTTAAAGACAAGATGATCAATCTTCTGGACACCCCGGGACATGAAGACTTCTCGGAAGATACCTACCGTACCCTAACCGCGGTAGACTCGGCGCTGATGGTGATTGATGGTGCAAAAGGTGTCGAAGACCGAACCATTAAATTGATGGAAGTGTGTCGTATGCGCGATACCCCGATCATCTCATTCGTCAACAAAATGGACCGTGAAATCCGTGAACCGCTTGAGCTTCTGGATGAAATCGAAAACGTTCTGAAAATTAAATGTGTTCCGATCACCTGGCCGCTCGGTACTGGCCGTGATTTTGCCGGTGTATTCAATTTAATCGAAGAAAAATTCTACGTGTATAAAGCCGGTTTCGGTTCAGTGATTACTGAGATCGAAGTGCGTGATGGTTATGACTATCCTGATCTTCGTGAGAAAGTGGGTGAACTGGCTTGGGCAGCATTTGAAGAATCGCTGGAACTGGTACAAATGGCCAATGAGCCTTTAGATCGTGAAGAATTCCTGGCCGGTCGTCAAACGCCTGTGTTGTTCGGTACAGCCTTGGGTAACTTTGGTGTCGACCATGTTCTGGATGCCTTCAGTCAATATGCACCATCTCCTAAAGCCCATCCGACCCAAGATCGTGTTGTAGAAGCGGATGAAGAAGGCTTTACCGGTTTTGTCTTCAAGATTCAGGCCAATATGGATCCGAAACACCGTGACCGTATTGCCTTCATGCGGATCTGTTCAGGCAAGTATGAAAAAGGCTTGAAGATGAAGCATGTACGTTTGGATAAAGATGTGCGCATCAGCGATGCCTTAACTTTCCTGGCCGGTGATCGTCAGCATCTGGAAGAAGCTTGGCCGGGTGATATTATTGGTCTGCATAACCATGGCACCATCCAGATTGGCGATACATTTACCTCGGGTGAGAAACTTCAGTTTACCGGTATTCCGCACTTTGCGCCGGAAATGTTCCGTCGTGTCCGCTTGAAGGATCCATTAAAATCCAAGCAGTTGCAAAAAGGTCTGAAAGAACTTTCAGAAGAAGGCGCGACCCAGGTATTCATGCCGCAGAATAACAACGACCTGATCGTGGGTGCGGTGGGTGTGCTACAGTTTGAAGTGGTGGCTTACCGTCTGAAAGAAGAATACAAGGTTGATTGTGTTTACGAACCGGTCAGTATCAACACAGTGCGTTGGGTATCTTGTGATGACGAGAAGAAATTCAACGAATTCAAGAAAAAAGCCCATGACCAGTTGTCTGTCGATGGTGGAGGTCATTTGACTTATCTTGCACCAAGCCGGGTGAATTTACAGCTCATGCAAGAACGTTATCCGGACATCGTGTTCCACAATACGCGTGAACACTAAAATTTCAGGCTTCGCAGCTAAAGTTTAAAAATATCAAACAGCTTCTCCGGAAGCTGTTTTATTTTATGCTACATTTAAGCAATTAATAACTCGATAGATATAGCAAAGAGAATGAAGCTCAGCAAGGAAGTCGTCCTCGGTTCTGTGATTGGTTTAAGTCTTATCCTGAGTGGCTGTGATCAAAGCGAAAAAGAGCCTGTTAATACTCCGGAAAATGAGCAAATCACCGCAGCTCAGCAGACCGCAGATGTTTTGCCTTATCTGAATATTCAAGAGCAGCCGGCTAAAATTGCCTTGCCATTTTGTGAAAATAAAAACTGTATCAATCTGGATATTCAGACCTTGCATACGGTTGATCCATGGATGAACCAATGGATTGAAAAGCAGCAGGCCAAAGTGATTCAGGATCAAATCGGCTTGAAACAGGACATGAATTTACAGCAGGCGATCAATGCCTATGTAAAAAAATCGGATGCGTGGCAGGCGCAGCTCAATCTGAACAAGGCTTATGAGTTATCGCTATATACCCGTATTCCTTACCAACGCAATCAATATGTATTGATGCAGATTGGGGTCGATACCAAACAGGAAAATGTCAGCGTGCATGAGCGCTATTATTTTTTTGTGGCTGATCGTCGCCAGCAGAAAATGCTAACCCCACTGGATATTGTCGATCCTAAGCAACAGTTAGTAATGGATCAGATTATTCAGCAAGCCTATGATACATGGCTCAAAGAAAACGATCAGCAAGTTCAGCAGAAAGCGCCGAAAAAACTGTATTGGGGACAGGCTGACTGGTTCTTTGATCAGGAAGGCATTGGGCTGCATTTTCGCAGCCATGAAATTAGCAAAGATGCCAAACAACTGGATATTTATTTAACAAAACAACAAACACAACAGGTCTTGAAAGCTGATATCTATCAGCATATGTTTTAAAGCTCATGATCCTGCAAGCGTACAGGTTCCAAAAAGGTGAATGAATGCCAAAATACAAGAATATCTTTTGTCTATCCATCCTGGCATCAGCGATCTTGCTGAGTGCCTGTCAGCCGAAGAGTAATGAGCCGGAAGAATCAAGTGCTTCCGAGGTGCTACAAGCCGAAGCTGAAGCACTTAAACTCAGCGGCGATACCGAAAAGCTCAAGCTGGCGATTCCAGAATGTGAAGACAAAAGCTGTCCGGAAATTTCGATCGAACGTCTGAACAGTAATCAGAGCTTTATTGATGAATGGATCGACCAGCAGATTCTGCAACAGTTGAAAAATATCCTGTCTCTTGATGCGATTGAACCGGCAAAAGTGAGCGCTGCCAGCGAAGCAGACGTTGCCGCCTCTGAACCCAAAGCTGCTTTAGCAACAGTGGTGACACCAAAACAGCAGCTTGAGCAGCAAACTCAACCTTATATGCAAACTTTCTTGAATCTGGATAAAGAGCTCAAGGCCCTGAGTGCCAGTCATAGTATTAGCCTGATGATTAAGCCCAAGATTTTGAATTCAGGAGATCCTTTGGCGACCGTGGTTCTGAACAGCAGTTATTATCTGGGAGGAGCACACGGCGCATCTGCACAGACTTATTATAATTTTGATCTGGAGCAGAAAAAACTGGTCAAGCTGGATGACATTATTGCGGCCAAACAGAAAGCCCAACTGGAAGCGCGTGCTTATGATGCGTTTAAAAACTGGGTGGTAGAATCCAATCTGGCCAAAGATGTGGCGGAATATGAACAAGCCTGGAAGTTCAAGCTTACTGATAATTTTTATCTGGCCCAGCAAGGTCTGGTCTTGCAATATGCCGAATATGAAATTGGGCCATATGTAGTTGGCTTGCCACGTTTAATGATTCCTTATGAACAGCTACAAGGTGTGCTGAAACCTGAATATTTGCCTCAAACTGAAAAAGCTGCCTCTGAGGCACAGCCAGCGCCTGCTGAAAAAACTAAATGACCTTAAAACTGTTTGATACGCATACCCATTTTGATGTTCCCGATTTTGATCCTGATCGGGAACAGTTGGCGTATGCGGCAAAAGCGGCAGGTGTCGAGCATCTGGTTTTAATTGGTTTTTTGCAAAACCGTTTTGCTGATCTGTTAGGAACTCACGACTTTATCAATGACCTGGGAAATGCACCGCAAAGTCATTTAGCCCCGGGCTTGCATCCATTTTATATTGAACAGCATCAGACTGATCATTTACAGGAGCTGGAACAGCTGCTTAAAAATGAGCATTGTATTGCCATTGGCGAAATCGGTCTGGATACCTTTTTAAAACAGCACAAACAGGCTGAAATTTTCCAGAAGCAAAAAGATTTTTTTGCTGCACAGCTGGAACTGGCGCAGCAATTCGATAAGCCGGTTTTGCTGCATATCCGTAAGTCACATGCGGAGGTTTTGCAGATTTTAAAACAACAGCAGTTTAAACAGGGCGGCATTGCGCATGCCTTTGGTGGTGGGATTGAGGAAGCCAAGGCCTTTATCAAATTAGGATTCAAACTGGGCATCACCGGGCAAATCACCAATCTAAATGCCAAAAAACTTCATCAAGTGGTGCAGTATGTCGGACCAGAACATCTGGTATTGGAAACTGACTGTCCGGATATGACGCCACTCTGTTGTCAAAGCTCGACCGAGCAACGTACCCGAAATACACCTGCAAATTTACCTTATGTGCTGCAAGGACTGGCAAAGAGTCTACATATGCACAAAGAGGAACTGGCTGAACAGCTCTGGCAAAATACTCATCAGGCCCTGCATCTGGCCATTTAATTTAACGCTCTTAACTCGGTCTTAAATTCCCGGTTCATCATAAATAGAAAAAAAGGTGCATTATGCAATTTCTAAAATGCTCCAGACTTGGCATCATGCCATATACATTTTTTTAGGTGAGATTCACATGGCACAAGGACTTTTGGCGGGTAAGCGCTTCTTGATCGCGGGCATTGCGAGTAAATTATCGATTGCTTTTGGTATTGCTCAGGCATTGCATCGTGAAGGTGCTGAATTGGCTTTTACTTATCCAAATGAAAAGCTGAAAAAGCGGGTAGATGACTTTGCTGAACAGTTTGGTTCGAAACTGGTTTTTCCTTGTGATGTGGCAGTCGATGCTGAAATTGACCATGCATTTGCCGAACTGGCTAAACACTGGGATGGTCTGGACGGCGTAGTGCACTCTATCGGTTTTGCACCGGCACATACGCTAGATGGTGACTTCACCGAGATCACGGATCGTGAAGGCTTTAATATTGCACATGACATCAGTGCTTATAGCTTTATTGCAATGGCACGTGCGGCAAAACCTTTGCTGCAAGTCCGTCAAGGCTGTTTGCTGACATTGACCTATCAAGGTTCTGAGCGTGTAATGCCAAACTATAACGTGATGGGTATGGCCAAAGCCTCTTTAGAAGCAGGCGTACGTTATTTGGCGTCTAGCTTGGGTCAGGAAGGTATTCGTGTGAACGCGATCTCTGCGGGTCCAATCCGTACCTTGGCAGCTTCAGGTATTAAATCATTCCGTAAAATGCTTGACCTGAATGAGAAAGTTGCTCCATTAAAACGTAATGTGACGATTGAAGATGTCGGTAATGCTGCATTGTTCCTGTGCTCGCCATGGGCTAACGGGATTACTGGTGAAATCCTGTATGTTGATGCTGGTTTTAATACTGTTGGTATGAGCGCTGATTTGATGGCGGATGCGGAATAAATCCTATAAGTCCTCTCTCCCTCAGGGAAAGAGTTAGAGAGAGGGGAATGACTTCTTCCTCTGAGTGAGGAAATGATTAAAATCCCCCTCATTCCCCCTTTGATAAAGGGGGAGGCCACTCAAGGCAATAAAAAAGACCGCATAAGCGGTCTTTTTTAGATTTGAGGGATAGCGATTAAGCTTGACCATCCACAGCAGCGGCTTGCGCACGTTGCATATTGGCTTCAAATTCAGCATCGAAGTTGATTGGTGTAAGTAGCAACTGTGGGAAGCTGCCTTTAGTCACCATATCATTCACTGCTTCACGTAGGAACGGGAACAGGATGTTCGGACAGTATGCACCCAGGATATATGGAAGACGCTCTTCTTCAACGCCATCCACCAAGAAAATACCAGCTTGAGTCACATCAACGATAAACGCGGTATCACCTTCGTTGGTTGCTTGAACTACGACTTTCAAAGCTACTTCAAAATGAGTTTCATCAATTTTTTCTGCAGAAGAAGAAAGATTGATGTTTAACTCAGGTTGCCATTGCTTGGTAAAAACTTGCGCCCCAGGAACTTCAAAAGAAATATCTTTGGTGTAAATACGCTCTAATGCCAATTGTGGTTGAGCTTGTTGTTCTTCACTCATTTTTTGATCCTTAATATGAAGTGATAATTTTAGTAAGGTTAAGCCAGCAATTCATCAAGTTTGCCTTCACGCTCTAAAGCATAAAGTTGGTCAAAACCACCGATGAACTGATCATTAATAAAAATTTGTGGCACGGTACGGTGATTGGTACGCTGCATCAATTCAAGACGTACTTCAGGCGCTTCTTGAGACAAGTTAATCTCTTTATATGCCACACCCTTACGTTCCAGTAGCTGTTTTGCACGCACGCAATAAGGACACACTGTCGTCGAGTAAATAGTAACTTCAGCCATGATCAATCTCCTGTTCGTGGATTATTTGCTTTTCACCAAAGGTAAACCTTGAGCTTTCCAGTTGCTGACGCCGCCATCAAGACGGTAGGCATCGGCATGACCAACCTGCTGTAATGCAGTACCAGCCACCTGTCCAAGGTTACAAATGAACACCAAAGGGCGATCAGATGCTTTCAGCTCTTCAACATGTTTTGTAATCTGGCTATATGGAATATTACGGCTGCCGCTGATATGACCTTCACGGAAGTCTTTGGCATCACGTAAATCAATCAGCATGGCATTTTTTGCTTTGACTAAAATTCCCAGCGATTGCGGAGAAATTTTGCGACCGTTACGTTGACCTTCGATAATGAAGAACAAAACCACTAATACCGCGAGTGTTCCAAATAAGAAGGGGTGATTCCCCATAAACTCGAACCAACGTTCCACAATTCACCTAATTACAATTTTAAAATTGCCAAGAGTATAGCTCATAAATATGGTGATCAAAATCACCGCTTCAAGGGCCAAGGGTTAAGAAAATTAATTTTTTTGCTGTGCTTCAGTGATTTCGTCGATTAAACGTAAATAGCTGTCCAGTCGGCGCGGTAAAATTTCACCTGCGGCAGCAGCCTGACGCAAAGCACATTGTTTTTCATGCTTATGGGTACAGTTACGGAACTGACAATGGCCGAGCAGGTTTTCAATTTCAGGAAAGCCGCTTTGTACCTTATCTAAAGTCAGATGCCACAGGCCAAATTCACGAATTCCTGGAGAGTCAATCAGGGCGGCACCTTCACCAAAACCGATCAAGCGCGTTGATGTCGTAGTGTGCTGACCAAGTGCCGAGTTTTCCGAAATAATATTGGTTTTCTGTGCGGCATCCGGCACGATCGCATTAATCAGCGTGCTTTTACCCACACCAGATTGACCGACGAAAGCCACCGTTTCATTTTCCAGACGATTAGACAGTGCAGTCAGGTCGCCATCGGATTGGGTCTGCATCACTTCATAACCGAGATCTTGATATTCTTGCAGCAGAGTCAGAATCGGATCGTTTTCTTTTAACAAATCGGCTTTATTCATCACCAGCAATGCAGGAATATCGGCATCGGCACAGGCCACCAGATAACGGTCGATCAGGCCCGGCGCTGGCTCAGGCAATGGTGCAAACACGATCACAATCAGTGAAATGTTGGCCGCTACCGGTTTAACCTTGTGATAGCGGTCGGGGCGTGTCAATAAGGATTTTCGGGGATGAATCGCGGTGATAATTCCTAAACCGGTATTCGGATCGGCTTGCCATTTGACCCGGTCACCCGTGACCAATAAATCCAGATTGGTTCGAGTATGACAGCGCCAGACGCTGTCCAGTTCAATCTCTTTCCAGAAAGGTTCAGGCTCACCATCGGCGACCACAGGTTTTTCAGGGTGAATGTCAGGGCGAGACAAAGCTTGCACTTCAAGTTGGCGGCCATAATGTTGCACCACTAAACCTTCAAGATCACTGGAGGTATCGAGATCTTCTTGACGTGTTTTCTGTTGTTTCTGAATGCGGCGCTGTTGTTGCTCTGTCAGACGACGCTTACGTATTAAGGCCATTCATATCCTAAAAAAACCGGGTAAATCAGATGGCAAAAATAGCATGAAGCAGCCCCCGAATGACACCCAAGATGTAATTAATTTGCTACTATAGTTGTTTTTAAACCCAATAAGATTGCACATTTATGAGCAGCACCGCTGATACCCGCCTGATTTGGATTGACCTTGAAATGACAGGTCTAGACACAGACAATGATCAAATTATTGAAATTGCAACAATTGTAACCGATGACAATTTGAATATTTTGGCAGAAGGTCCTGTGCTTGCGGTACATCAGCCTGCACGTCTGTTAAATGCCATGGATGAGTGGAACACTCGCCAGCATGGCCAGTCTGGTCTGATTGAACGTGTACGTCGCAGTAAACTGACCGCTCAGGATGCCGAACAGCAAACTATTGAATTCCTGAAAAAATGGGTCAATCCAAAATCTTCACCGATGTGTGGTAACTCGATCTGTCAGGATCGCCGTTTCTTGCACCGCCTGATGCCTGAACTGGAGCAGTATTTCCATTACCGTAATCTGGATGTATCTTCAGTGAAAGAACTGGCCAAACGCTGGCGCCCGGAAATCATGAGCGGTCTCAAGAAAAATGCCTCGCATCTGGCGATGGATGACATTCGTGATTCGATTGCGGAATTGAAATATTATCGTCAATATTTCTTTATCATGAATAAAGACTAAATTCCGATGAATTGAAAAGAGGCGCAAGCCTCTTTTTTATTTTACTGAACTGGATTTTTTTCTAGCGTAAAACTGCTCCATGCTTTCAAAGCCTACCCACAAGAGCAATAACATGATCAGATGATTCTGTGTTTCATAACGATCGAAAATAACCAAACCAAATAATCCTAAAGTCATTAAACGAATGAGAATACTGAGATAATAATTTTTGTTTTTTTGGCTGATCAGAACATAAAAATAAAGCCCGATACAAAGTATGTTCAAACCCAAAAGGGTGTTAAATAGCATGACATTTCACTCCTTTTAGCCAAATGACATAGAGTTAATTTGTTGATATTTTAATCAATCTCGAGTGGATTGTCGCTCTCATCCGGTCTGAATGTCATTTAAATCGATCAAAAATTTAGTGGCGGTAAAGAAAAGCGGATTTTGTTAAAATGATCCGGTATTTTTATTGCTATAGATGACCTATGACCGACCTGCTTCAAGATGATGAATATGACCGCCGTTTTGCTGGTGTTGCCAAAATTTATGGAGAAGACAGCTTTAACCATTATGAAAAAAGTCATGTGATGGTGATCGGTATCGGCGGTGTCGGTTCATGGGCAGTAGAAGCTCTGGCACGTAGTGGTGTGGGCGAGCTGACCTTGGTGGATATGGATGTGGTGGCCGCGTCTAATATTAACCGTCAGTTACCTGCCATGAGTACCACCTTGGGTCATGAAAAAATTGAAGTCATGGCCGAGCGTTGCCGCGCAATTAATCCACGCATTAAAATTAATCTGATTGATGATTACCTGACGCCTGAAAATATCAAAGAAACTTTAGCAGGTGATCCAGATTTAATCCTCGACTGTATTGACGATGTCAAAGCCAAATTTGCTCTGATGCTACATTGTCGCTTTAACAAGATTCCTTTAATTGTATCGGGCGGGGCAGGGGGTAAACTGGACCCGCTGAAAATTCGGGTCGCCGATTTATCTAAAACCGAACAGGATCCGATGCTGGCCAAATTACGTGCCCAGTTACGCAGCAAAGGCATCTGCAAAAAGCCCAAAGAAAAATTCGGCATTACTTGTGTCTATTCCATCGATAATCCATTCTCCAGTGCCGATGTGTGTGCTAGTGCCGGCTTGCGCTGCGGTGGTTATGGTTCTGCCGTGGTGGTAACTTCAAGCTTTGCCATGGTTGCCGTGGCAGAAGGTTTGAAAAAGCTCGATAGTAAAAGAGCAAAAGCCTGATTTAAAAAATAAAAAGCACAATCTATGTGCTTTTTTTAAACTGGCGTTTAGAATGAAAGGATTCATTCGCAGAACAAAAATAATGTTTTGGAGCAGCTATGTGGTTCTTGCTGGTACTGATTTTGGGGATAGGGGCGTTGGCGATCTGGATGTGGAAACGTCCGGATCCGGTGAAACGTGATCAGGCGAAGGCTGTACAACATGATTTATGGATTGAGCAGATTGATGCTCAACTGAAACATGCAGCACGTTTGAGTTCAGATCCGGAACATCCGAATTATGAACGTGCCTATCAGATTTATCAGGGACTGGCTGAGCAACAGGAAATTCCACAAGCCTATGTAGGCATGGGTCTGATGCATCTGCAAGGTCTGGGACATGAGCAAAATACTGAAAAAGCCATTAGCTACCTAGACAAAGCCTTTCGCTTGGGCAGTGATGAAGCGGCTTATCATTTGGGGCGGATTCATGAAGGGGAGGCATATCAACAGGCTGACCCGGAAAAAGCTTTGTATTGGTACCGACATGCGGTAGCACGTGGCAATCTGGATGCCCAATATCGTATTACTGAACTTTCTTCTACCGAAGGCCAGCCTCAAAACGAGATGACTGCAGAAAAACAGCGTCTGGCATTATTAATTCAAAATGCCGGGCAGGGTCATGCCAATTCGCAGTATCAGTTGGCTCAGTATTATTTGGCAGATTCAACAACCCAAGATTTAGTGCAAGGAATTCATTATCTGTTTCTGGCGGCACAACAAGATCATTTGGCCGCTAATCAGCAGATCGCCGATGATTATGGGCATGGACAGATTCTCCCCCAAGACCTGATGCAATCGCTGCAATTTATTAAACGCTGTATCAGTCTCGGTGACCAGAAAGGTCTCTATGATTATTATGCCGGTGTGTTACAAGGCCGTATCGATACCGACCAGCGTCAACGCGTGTTCCAGCATTTATTGCAGCAGTCCAAAGAGCATGCCGATGCACAAGCCAAGACTTTAATCGGGCTGGCTTATTTTCATGGCTGGTATGTTGATAAAAATGAAACCATGGCATTTCGTTACTGGTCGGAAGCGGCCAATAGTCAGCATGCGCCTGCATTATGCATGATTGCTGCGCTGTATTTTGAGCAGCACCTGGTGGCCAACGAACCGCAAAAAGCATTTGAGTTATATCAGGCTGCCTATCAGCTTAGTCCTGACGATGTGTCTGCACGGATGGGGCTGGCACTGTGTTATTTAAACGGTATAGGCACAGTTAAAGATACGGGTAAAGCCACACAAATGATCCAGAACGCGGCACAGCAGTATTGGCTGATTGAAGCTCAATCTGAAGCGGATTTAATTTATAGCGTCGGCCGGTTTTATAGTCTAGCTGAATATCCTTTACCGACACGTGACAAAGCTATCCAGTATCTGAATCAGGCGGTTGCGAAAGGTTCGAAAGAGGCGGCATGGTTCCTGTACCAAGCTCTGTCAGGCATTTATCCTGTGTTTATCAATAATGCAGAGCTGGCCAATCGTTATCTGCATCAGGCTGCACAACTGGGACATGCACAGGCACAGGCAGAATTGGGCTTGAAGTATCTTGAAGGGCAACAGATTGCGCAGGATATTGCCTTAGGCTTGAGCTATCTGCAAAAAGCAGCCGCTCAGCAGAATGGTGTGGCGCTAAATGCTCTGGGTGAAGCCTATGAGCAAGGTCAAGGTGTTGAGAGTAATATTGAGCAAGCCGTACAGTATTATCAGCAGGCGGCAGCGCAGGTGAATGCAGATGCCTATAGTCATCTTGGGCGTTTATATACCAAAGGCATTGGCGTGGAGCGTGATATTGGGATTGCACGGGACTGGCTGGAAAAGGGCAGTTTGCTCGGGCATGAGCGATCAACTGAATTATTGAAAAATGTGAATGCATATTTGCAAATGAAATAAACTGACTCAAATCATATGAACTAAAAAACCGCTGTCTGACAGCGGTTTTTTATGGATCAAGCTTTGTTAAGGCAATTGTTTAATCGGGCTACCACCCAATGCCTGCATCAAGGTGACATAGGCATTGTACTGGTTCTGTCGGGTTAGCACCAAGGACAGCCGTGCATTGCGCGTGGTTTCCTGCGCATCCAGCAAGTTTTTCAAGGCCACTGCACCATTACGATAACGCACTTCAGTCAAGCGTTCAGTTCTTTCTGCCAACTCTACATTCCGTTGCTGCAAAGTCACCTGCTTAGTGAGCTCAGTACGATTCGACAAGGCATTTTCCACATCGGCAAAGGCTTCGTACATGGTCTGGCGATATTGCATAATCGCTTTTTCATATTCCAGCTCATTGACTTGCAGATCACGTTTCATGTCATTCCATTGCAGGAAAGGCAAAGTCAGACCAGCACCTAAAGTTGCAACCGGATTTTTCAGGGCATTCGAGAGGGACGTACTGCTGCCAATACCGGTGGTCAGATTACCGGTCAAACTAATGGATGGATAGTAGCTGGCTTTGTTGGCATCTTTATTGGCTAGTGCCTTACGCAAGCGCAGTTCAGTGGCTCGAAGGTCAGGGCGACGTGACAACAAACTCGCCGGTAAGTCAGCCTGAATACTCGGCAATTGAATATTCGGTAAACGGCTTGGCTCTTGAATCGCGAGCTGTTGAACCGGCATGTGCAGCAATACCGCGAGTCCGGTACGTGTTTCCACACGTTGCTGTTCAATCTGGCTTAAAGTCGCCTGTTGACTTTGAATTGCCTGTTCCGCCTGGGTTAAATCCAGACCGGATACTGCGCCGGCACGATATTGCACCCGCACCAGATCATAGGTTTTTTGCGCGGTCGCCAGATTTTGCTGTACCACACTATAACGTTCATTCAGATAAGCCAGTTGCCAGTACAATTGTGCCGTGGTGCCAATCAGGCTTTGTGCGGTTGCCTGCAAGTCTTCTTCAGAGGCCAGTGCTTCCCAGCGTGCCGCTTCAGTCTGATTGGCCAGTTTACCAAACAGGTCCAGCTCATAGCTTAAGTCCGGATAACCCAGTGAAAGACCCGTCGAAGAATCGCCGCCACCATCTAGGCTAAAACGATGGCCCGTTGAAATTCTTGCATCACCGACGCGAACGCCTTGCTGACTTTGAGCTTGTCTGGCTTGAATACGGGCCTGTTGTAAACTGATGCCGGCCACTGCCAGATCGGTATTCTGCGCCAATACTTCATTCACCAAATTATTTAATTGCGGATCTTTAAATAAAGTCCACCATTGATCTGCCAAAATATCGGCATGAATCTGCTGACTAAGCACCTTATTGTTTTGAAAGCTACCCGGCATATTGATCGCAGGCTGTTCATAGGGGGTTTTCACCACTGCGGCACAACCGACCAGCGAGCTTCCCAGCAACAGGGCACTGGCAAGCTTGGTTAAATTCATTTGCATATCAGATTCCTTATTCGCGAGAGAGCGCATCGACTGGATTCAGACGAGCAGCGTTATGTGCCGGGATAAAGCCAAACACAATCCCGATCAGGCTTGAGCAGACAAAGGCCGCTACAATCGAAGTGGTTGAATACGCCATCTGGAAAGTACCGCCGGCAAAATGGGTAATTAATTGGCCAATCCCGAGGGAAAGCAGCACACCCAAAATACCACCCAAGATACAGACCAGAACGGCTTCAATCAGGAATTGCTGCAAAATATCACTTTGACGGGCACCCACCGCCATACGCACACCAATTTCCTGAGTACGTTCGGTTACCGATACCAGCATGATATTCATTACGCCAATCCCGCCGACCACCAGTGAAATTACCGCAATTGCTGAAATCAGCAGAGTCATGGTCGCCGTGGTTTGCTGAATGGTTTCACGAATACTGTCGGCATTCTGGGTAAACACATCCTGCGCGCCATGTCGCTGTACCAGCAGATTCAGAATCGCATTTTCAGCCGCCGCACTTGGGTATTCACCCTTAATCCGCACAATGATGCTACGCACATTGGATTGCCCCAGCATACGGCTCATGACGGTGGAATACGGCAGATAGACATTCAGGCTGTCATTATTGCCCATCATGCCTTTTTGCGCGTCAATCACCCCGATAATCCGGCTCGGTACGCTCCCGAGTAAAATCACCTGACCCACCGGATTGGTGCCATCCTTAAAGAAGGTGTTTTTGGTATTGGTGTCAATGACGACATCTTGCGCCTGTTGCATGACGCTACTGCGGTCAAAAGGCTGACCGGACTGGAAAGTCATGCCACGCACGTAGAAGAAATCTTCACTGACGCCGTTGACCGTAGTTGAAGCTTCGATTTCTTTATAACGGCCGGTGACACTGCTATTCACCGATGGGCTGACGCCATCGACATACGGTTGTTCAGCTAGCGCATCGGCATCGGCCGGAATCAGGGTTTTGGACTGTGAAGATCTGGAATTATCCCCAAAGCCTCGACCCTGAAATACGGTAATGGTATTGGTCCCCAGACTGCTGATATTTTCCAGAATCTGCTTTTGTGAGCCATTACCGAGTGCCACCACCGAGACCACCGAAGCAATACCGATAATGATTCCGAGCATGGTCAGGAAAGTCCGCATGCGATGTGCATTCATGGCCAGCAAGGCCATCCGGAAGGCTTCACCCAGACGGTCAACTGCAGAACGCCATGAAGAAATCTTCTTTTGTTCACTGCGGATCAGCGGCTGTTTTTCCAGATGCTCTTCGACTTCAGGAACATTGGGCTGGTCGGAAATGATATTACCGTCTGAAATCTCGATAATCCGGGTCGCATTTTTCGCTACATTATGATCATGCGTGACCAGAATGATGGTATGACCTTTGGCATTCAGTTCACGCAAAATACGCATCACTTCAATACCGCTGTTCTTGTCCAATGCACCTGTCGGTTCATCGGCCAGAATCACGTCACCGCCATTCATTAACGCACGGGCAATCGAAACACGTTGCTGCTGACCACCAGAGAGCTGACTTGGACGGTTCTGGGTTTTTTCACCCAGACCCAGATCGGTCAGAATCTTGACGGCTCGCGCATGCCGTTCAGATGAATCTGCGCCGGCGTAAATCGCAGGAACTTCGACATTGCCTGCTGCATTCAAGTCGCCCAACAGATGATAACGCTGAAAAATAAAGCCGAAATATTCACGGCGTAATTGCGCCAGTTCATCCGCTTCCAGTTCCCGGGTTTCACGGCCTTTAACCTTATAGCTACCGGTAGTTGGTTTGTCCAGACAACCCAGAATGTTCATCAGGGTCGATTTACCGGAACCGGACTGACCGACAATCGCCACCAGTTCACCCGGATAAATCTCTAGATTCACCCCTTTTAAAATCTGGACCGTGCTTTCACCCGCAGGGAATTCACGAACCAGATTTTTCACCTCGAGGAGAGGCTGTTGTTGTGAATTCATGCTTACATTCTCATTGGGCCACGGCTATTGCCACCGCGTTTTGCCGCATCATTGGAGGTATCAGAACCATCGGCAATCACCACCTGATCACCACGTTTTAAACCTTTCAGCACTTGCGCAGTGGCACGGTTATTCAAGCCGATTAATACAGGGGTTGGTTTCGCAGTACCATCGGCTTGCAAGACACGAACCACGCCACGCTGTGCTTTACCTTGCTCAATCAGCGCAAGTTCTGCTTCAGACAGGTTTAGACGCGCTGGACGTTCACCGGCAGGGCGGTTACCTTGAGCCGAATCGCCTTCAGGACGTGATGCCGAGCCGCCTTCACCGAGAGAACCCTCACCACGCGCTTCACCACGATTGGCACGTGGAGGACGGTTTGAACCTTGAATGGCCGCAGCAGGAATGGTCAGCACATTTTTAGCTTCATCCAGTACGATATAAACTTGCGCAGTCATATCAATACGCAATTTTCCATCTTCATTCGGGACATCGAACAATGCGTTGTAATACACCGCAGAACTTGACGATGAGCTTGAGGTATTGCCATCGGTATTAATTGAATTGGGTGCAGGCTCAACCTGACGCAGTTTGGCGTAAATCTTTTTCTCGTTATTGCCTAACGTAGTGAAATAAACCGTCTGACCTTCTTCAACTTTCATGACATCCGCTTCAGAAATTTCAGCTTTAATGGTCATGGTGTCGAGTTTGGCCAGTTTAACAATGGTCGGCGCACTCTGGTTGGCATTCACGGTTTGACCTTCTTCAGTCACAATCGCCACAATCGTGCCATCCATCGGGGCTACAATCTGGGTATAGCCAAGATCTTCTTTGGCAGTCGCCAGCGTCAAACGCGACTGTTCAATCTGTGCATTGATAGCGGTGATATCCGCTTGCGCCGTTTTATAGTTCGCAAATGCCGATTCCAGCTCTGAGCGAGAAGTGGCATCCTGTGCATACATGGCTTTCTGACGGTTGTATTCAGCTTCAACTTTGGCCAAATTCGCCTGTCTTACTGCAAGTTGTGCCATCTGATTTTTAATGCTGGCTTCAGCGGTTTTTAAATCATTTTCCTGACGAACGGAGTCAATCCGCGCAATCAGCTGACCTTGCTTGACCTGATCGCCCAGTTCTACATACATTTTTCTGACCTGACCCGAAACCTGCGCCCCCACGCTGACCATCTTGGTCGCTTCCAAAATACCAGTCGCCAGTACAGAGCTTTCGATATCGCCTTGGGTGACTTCAGCCGTAATATATTGCGGAGGCTGTTCTTTGGGTTTGAGGAAGTACCACCCCGCAGCGATGAGCGCAATGGCAATCACGGCGGCCATAATCAATTTCGTCGGTTTTATTTTTGGCATGATCAATATCGGTTCAAAATCAGAGAATTGTGAACGATTATAAAAGCGAAATTAGGATAAATCGTGTATTTTTTTAAACTAATAGGAATGATTATTATTTTATTTTTCGAATTTTGACAAAGACTTAGTGAAATAGGGGCTTGCCACAGATACTGGAAATCGCCTGTAGTACCAGATGCTCCGGATTTTCATGTCCGAGTCCTTTAATTGAGGCATCAATTCTTAATAATAACCCCGGCCAGGCCAGAAAAGTCTGTGGGCTGAGACGGCGCAAGGCTTGTTGATATAAGCCGACTTTGGTTTTCCAGATCCCGATTTGCAAGGCATTTTGCGGTTGTTCAAACAGCTGCATCAACAGACGCATTTCCTTGCTGAGACTCCATAAAATCAGGCTCATCGGTTCACCTGAAACGACTAGATACTGAAAAATTTTGATCGACTGGGAAAGATTACCTTGTAGCAGGGCATCGCTCAAATCATAGGTGCTATAACGTGACTGATCTTGTAAACATGCATATAAATGATCAACCTGAATGATATCGACTTCAGCAAAGGTATCGCTAACCCGCATCAGGCTGTTCTTTGCTGCAAGCAGGTTGTGCTCATGATGTTGTTCCAGCCATTGCCAGGCATCATTGGCTAAACGAATGCCGAGTTTTTCAGCTTCAATACCCAGAATCTGCTGCCGGTCTTTTGGATAATTGGCCACCAGCGAAACATTCACACCATTGGCATCAATCAGCTGAAAGAAACTGGATTTCAGGCTATTACTATCCTGTTTGGGCATCACCACCAACAGCAGGTTTTGTTCATTATGCTGCAAATAGTTTTTCAGTAACTTGATTGCGCTGGCATCCGGTTTGATATTGCCATGTACTTCAATCGCCAACTGGGTTGAAAACAGCGACAAGCTGTTCAAGGCATTAAAGACGGTTTTCCAGTCGGCGACCGAACTAATGTCATAGCGTTGACGTTCAATGTCCTGCTTTTGCCAGCTGGCCCGAAAGGCATCAATTAAATTCTGTTCCAGCAAAGGCTCTTGACCATGCAAGACCCAAGCACCGCGAGCTTCATCGACACGTTTCAGGGCTTGCAGATAATCAAGTTTCATAAAGAGGTCTTATTGAGCAGGTTGCGCTGAGGTATTTTGTTTGGCTAAGGGTAAGCGGTTCGATGAAATCTGACGCGCGATCTGCTGCGCCACATCATCAATAATGACCTGATTCAGATATTTTTGTTCCTGGTCATCGGTGTTGACCGTTTCAATATCATATTGATACGTACGTGTTGCCACGACAGTGCGTGGTTCAGTGATCGGATTGCCTTGTGCATCTTCAATCCGGAAAGTCACGTTTAAACGTAACAAGGTTTCAACCAGTTTACCGTTCAGTTCCAGACGGCGAGGGGTGTAATCCAGGACACGTAACACATAAGCATTGGGTGCATTACTCAGCTGTACGCCTGCAGCACCGAGGTAAACTGCCAGTTTCTCTTGCAGTTCTTCAGTATTGGGCGGTAAAGACAGGCTCATGACAGAGTAAGCAACAGGGGCGGAGCTCGGATTGGTTCCTTTCAGATGAAAGCCACAGCCGACTAAGCCTGCACTCAGACCACAAGTTAAAACAATTGCTGCTAAATGTTTGCCCAAATGCATGTGTTGCCCTCTATGCTTCCCGAAGGGGAATATTTGAAATCCTGAACTGGATTGTAAAGTCAAAGCCCGTTGGCTGGCAACGGGCTTTGTTTGGGAATTGTGAAATCCTTCATAAAGTTCCTTCTCCCTTTGGGAGAAGGTTAGGATGAGGGTTTATATATTTACCTCTCCCTAACCCTCTCCTGAAAGGAGAGGTAATGTAAGGACTTAAACCACCAAATTCACTAATTTATTCGGTACTACAATTTCTTTCTTGGTTGGACCGGTCAAGAATTGTTGGACTTCAGGCAATGCTTTGGCTTGAGCCAAGATGTCATCTTTAGAGGCATCTACAGATACTTCAAGCTTGCCACGAAGTTTACCGTTGACTTGAACCACAATCGTTTGTGTATTACGTGTCAGCGCAGATTCATCTACCGCAGGGAATAAAGTTGAATTCAATTCAATCCCAAATTCAGCCAATAAAGTCTGGCTTAAATGCGGTGCAAATGGTGCAAGTAAAGTTAACAGCGTGGTAATCGATTCACGTGCAACCGCCACGTCATTGTCATCTTGGGCTTCAAATTTGTTGTTCGCGTTTAGAAGTTCCATCAATGCAGCAATGGCAGTGTTAAATGCATGACGACGTTCGATGTCATCACCGACTTTCTGGATGGTTTCGTGAGTTTTACGACGTAGGTCTTGCGCGGCCTTTGAAAGAGCAGTTTTGTCGATGCTGGCAGCAGTATTCGCTTTTTCAAGGAAGCCTGTTGCTAAACGCCATACACGTTTCAGGAAGCGGTTTGCACCCTCAACACCGGCATCAGACCATTCAAGTGATTGATCAGGTGGAGCCGCGAACATCATGAACACACGTGCCGTATCTGCGCCGTACTGGTCAATAATCGATTGCGGGTCGATACCGTTATTTTTCGATTTCGACATTTTTTCCTGACCACCAACGATAACGTCTTGGCCATCTTCTTTATATTTGGCAGAAAGCACACGGCCTTTTTCGTCTTTTTCAAGCTCGATATCTGCCGGATTAAACCAGGTTTTCTTACCTGAGTCTGCTTCACGATAGAAGGTATCTGCTAGCACCATCCCTTGCGTTAACAAGTTAGTGAATGGTTCATTGCCTTGTACCACGCCTTCATCACGCATCAATTTGTGGAAGAAGCGTGCATAAAGTAAGTGCAGAATCGCGTGTTCAACACCACCGATGTATTGGTTCACAGGAAGCCAGGTTTGACCTGCTTCAGGTTTCACCATGCCACCCGTAAAGTCTGGAGATGCATAACGTGCATAGTACCAAGACGATTCTACGAATGTATCAAGCGTATCTGTTTCACGACGTGCGTCGCCACCACAGCTTGGACAAGTCGTTTCATAGAACTCAGGCATTTTGTTCAGTGGGTTACCTGAACCATCTGGAACAACGTCAGTCGGAAGAACCACAGGAAGCTGCTCTTCAGGTACTGGCACTTGACCACATGATGGACAGTTAATCATTGGAATTGGACAACCCCAATAACGCTGACGGGAAACCCCCCAGTCACGTAGACGGAATTGAACTTTAGAACTTGCTAGGCCTGTTGGTTCTAATTTAGCAAGGAATGCATCGTATGCACCTTGGAAATCTAGACCGTCAAATTCGGCTGAATTGACCAGTTTACCTTCTTTCGAGCCATACCATTCTTGCCATTGAGTCGCATCAAAGTCAGCATCATCTGCGCCTTTAGCATCAATCACTTGCTTGATGGTCAAGCCATATTTATTGGCAAATTCGAAGTCACGTTCATCGTGTGATGGAACTGCCATCACTGCACCTGAACCATAAGACATCAATACATAGTTGGCGATCCAAACCGGAACTTCTTCGCCAGTCACAGGATGCTTCACAGAAAGACCGGTTGCCATGCCTTTCTTCTCGGCAGTCGCAAGATCCGCTTCTGCCACAGAACCCATACGGCATTCTTCAATGAATGCAGCCAATTCTGGGTTTGTTTCAGCCGCTTTCAGCGCCATCGGGTGTTCTGCTGCAACTGCAACATACGTTACGCCCATCAAGGTATCGGCACGGGTAGTAAATACCGTTAAACCATCTGCATACACGTCAGGATTTGCTGAAGGGAAAGTGATGTCCATCCCTTGTGAGCGGCCAATCCAGTTACGCTGCATGGTCAACACTTGTTGTGGCCAGCCATCTTTAAGCGTGTCTAAATCGTCAAGTAACTCTTGCGCATAATCAGTGATGCGGAAGTAGTACATTGGAATATCACGCTTTTCTACCAATGCACCTGAACGCCAGCCACGACCATTTTCAACCTGTTCGTTGGCAAGAACAGTCTGATCGACCGGATCCCAATTCACGGTTGAAAGCTTACGGTAGATCAAGCCTTTTTTATAAAGCTGAACAAATAGCCATTGTTCCCAACGATAGTATTCAGGGGTACAGGTCGCAAATTCACGATCCCAATCTACGGCTAGACCGAGTTTTTTCAACTGGTCACGCATGTAAGCAATATTTTCAAATGTCCATTTTGCCGGTGCAACCTGGTGTGCAATCGCTGCGTTTTCAGCAGGCAGACCGAAAGCATCCCAACCCATCGGTTGCAGGACAGTTTCACCTTTTAAGCGATGGAAACGGCTGATCACGTCACCAATCGTATAGTTACGCACATGACCCATATGTAGCTTGCCACTTGGGTAAGGGAACATCGAGAGAATATAACGACGTGGACCTTCTACTTTGTCGGCAACTTTAAAGGCTTTGCGAGATTCCCAATCCTGTTGGACTTGAGGCTCAATCGCACTGGCTTGATATTCGGAATCAATGTGAGTAGTCATAAACGTATCAGTGAATTACGGTGAAAAAAGTCTGTTGCACAGCATAGCGCAAAATGTACCTAAAAGTGAATTTTGCGCCGGCATTTCCCGAAGAAAAAACCTGCTGTTCTAGTAAGAGAGGTATCTTATAAAGCCACTGCACGATTTTTAGATTGCTGCAAGGCTTCGTTGGCTTCACGTTGTTGCTGGTCCTGATTCGCAGGAACTTGAGGGGCTTGTTGCTGTTGTTCTTGAGGTGTGTTCTCGGTTTGAGCTTCAGTTTCAGCCGGTTTTGAGGATGCCGGTGCTGAATTTTTCCAGCCATAAGTATCCACTGTGGTGGCTTTTTTCGCAGATTTTGGCGGTGGGGTCTTGGTATAATGCGTGATACCTTTGGCATCGACCCATTTATAATACTGGATTGCTGACGCACTGGTGCTATAGATGCCCAGAGATATTGCGCAGCTTAGACTGAAGGCGGTTAAAAAAGATATTTTCATTGTTCTTGGGCCTCGGCTTGCTAGGCATGGAATACTGCAATGATTGTAGTGATATTTTCAGTAAAAGTGATGGATTTTTATCTGCTTTATTCGATGTTAATCGCTTAAACAAACCCACTCTAGCGTATAAGAAATCAGAGATAAATCTTCGTATACAAAATTTATTGATAAACAATTTCCTTTCATTTGATAAAAATTCATTCATTTTTTTTATATAAGACATATTAAAAATTTATAAAATTAAACCATTAACCCTATGAATTTTATTGGATTAGATTAAGAAAGAAGAGAGTCAATGCATGGCTATAAGCTGATATTGCTGTTAAAAACAGCAGATCTAGGCGCTATAAGCGTAGATTGTCTGTTTTTTAAACTTGACTTTAAAGCCTGAAAACACAAGAATGCTGCAATAGTTTTATATGCCTTAGATCGATCACCCTTCGACTAAGTGTCATTTCATGCAATGGGCGATTTCTCTAGCCGAGAAATTGAACAAAGCTAAGCAAAATATGTTTATCCCAACATGTTTTAGATCTCGTATTGCTCGAACAGCAAAGAGATCAGATTTTTTTCCTATTGCTATGAAAACTATGAAGTTTGTGTGCTATAACAGTGCAGACAGTTAACAAATGAAACACTGCAAATGCCTCCCATTTGTGCAGTGAATAATATTAGGGTGAATCACGTTGGAACTTCTATCTGGTGGTGAAATGCTTGTTCGCGCATTAGCGGACGAAGGCGTTGAACATGTTTTTGGATACCCAGGCGGCGCAGTTCTTCATATTTATGATGCGCTATTTCAACAAGACAAAATCAATCATTATCTCGTACGTCACGAACAGGCTGCCGGTCACATGGCAGATGCATACTCACGCGTGACAGGCAAGACCGGTGTGGTGCTGGTGACTTCAGGTCCGGGCGCAACCAACACGGTAACGCCAATTGCAACGGCCTATATGGACTCAATCCCGATGGTGATTTTGTCAGGTCAGGTGGCGAGTCATTTGATTGGTGAAGATGCATTCCAGGAAACCGATATGGTCGGTATTTCACGTCCTATCGTGAAACATAGCTTCCAGGTGCGTCATGCCAGCGAAATTCCTGCGATTATCAAGAAAGCCTTCTATATTGCGTCTTCAGGTCGTCCAGGTCCTGTAGTGATTGATATTCCAAAGGATGCGACCAATCCTGCAGAGAAATTTGCTTACGAATACCCAGAAAAAGTGAAGATGCGTTCGTATCAGCCACCGTTCCGTGGTCACTCAGGTCAAATTCGTAAAGCGATTGAAGAACTGATCCATGCTAAACGCCCAGTTATTTACTCAGGCGGTGGTGTGGTTCAAGGCAATGCTTCAGCACAATTGACAGAGCTTGCGCATCTATTGGGTTATCCAGTGACCAATACCTTGATGGGTCTTGGCGCATTCCCGGGTGATGATGAACAGTTCATCGGTATGTTGGGTATGCACGGTACTTATGAAGCTAACATGACCATGCACAATGCAGATGTAATTCTGTGTGTGGGTGCGCGTTTCGATGACCGTGTGACCAACAATCCTGCAAAATTCTGTCCAAATGCTAAAGTCATTCATATAGATATCGACCCAGCGACAATCTCAAAAACCATTATGGCGCACATTCCAATTGTCGGTGCTGTAGAGCCTGTACTGAATGAGATGTTGAACCAGTTGAAACAGCTTAATGTTTCTAAGCCAAATCCTGAAGCGATTGCGGCATGGTGGAAACAGATCAATGAATGGCGCAAGGTTCATGGCGGTCGTTTTGAAGCGGGTGTTGATGGCGTGATGAAGCCACAACAAGTGGTTCAGGCATTGGATAAAGTGACCAATGGCGAAGCGATCATTACTTCTGATGTCGGTCAGCATCAGATGTTTGGTGCGATGTATTACAAATACAAACGTCCACGTCAATGGATCAACTCAGGTGGTCTAGGCACCATGGGTGTAGGCTTGCCGTATGCAATGGCTGCGAAGCTTGCATACCCGGAACAGCAAGTGGTGTGTATCACCGGTGAAGCATCGATTCAGATGTGTATCCAGGAACTGTCGACCTGTAAGCAATATGGCCTGAATGTAAAAATCCTGTGCCTGAATAACCAGTCTTTAGGGATGGTGAAGCAGTGGCAAGATATGAACTATGAAGGACGTCATTCAAGTTCTTATGTAGATTCATTGCCTGATTTTGCCAAACTGATGGAAGCCTATGGTCATGTCGGTATTCAGATTAATCATGCCGATGAGCTAGAGTCGAAGCTTGCAGAAGCGATGGCGATTAACGACAAGTGCGTATTTATTAACGTTATGGTAGATCGTACCGAGCACGTTTATCCGATGTTGATTGCGGGTCAGTCGATGCAGGATATGTGGTTGGCTAAAGGGGAGCGCACGAAATGAGACATATTATCTCTGTACTCGTAGAAAACGAATCAGGCGCGCTTTCCCGTTTAGTGGGTTTGTTCTCACAGCGTGGCTACAATATCGAAACATTGAATGTTGCTCCGACTGAAGATCCAACGCTTTCACGTTTGACATTGACCACTTATGGTGATGATCACAAGATTGAGCAAATTACCAAACAGCTTAACAAGTTGGTTGAAGTGGTGAAAGTGGTTGACCTGTCTGAAGGTGCACATATTGAGCGTGAATTGATGCTGATTAAAGTCAAAGCATTGGGTTCATCGCGTGACGAAATCAAACGTACGGCAGATATTTTCCGTGGTCAGATTGTCGATGTAACACCAACGACCTATACCATTCAAATCGCGGGTACCACTGAAAAAGTGGATGCGTTTATTGATGCACTTGCAGAACACACGATTTTAGAAGTGGTTCGTTCAGGTGTATCAGGTATCGCACGCGGCGAAAAAGTACTCACCATCTAAATTTTAAGTATTTCCTCATCTGAATAAGAAGAGGGTATCAGGCAATGTAAATTTAAGGGTCATTGCCTGATTTAACGGACAAACAAGCATTTAAGCGGAGACAGCAATGCAAATTTTTTACGATAAAGACTGTGACTTATCTATCATCCAATCTAAGAAAGTAGCGATCATTGGTTACGGTTCACAAGGCCACGCGCATGCGCTTAACCTGAAAGATTCTGGCGTTGACGTAACTGTAGGTTTACGTGCGAACTCTGCTTCTTGGAAGAAAGCTGAAAATTCAGGTCTTAAAGTTGCTGAAGTTCCTGCTGCTGTAGCGCAAGCTGACGTAGTGATGATCTTGACTCCAGATGAGTTCCAATCTCAACTTTACCGTGACGTAATTGAGCCAAACATCAAGCAAGGCGCTACTTTAGCATTTGCTCATGGTTTCTCGATTCTTTATAACCAAATTGTTCCACGTGCTGACTTAGACGTAATCATGGTTGCGCCTAAAGCTCCTGGTCACACAGTACGTTCTGAATACCAACGTGGTTCAGGTGTTCCTGACCTTATCGCGATTCACCAAGATGCTTCTGGTAATGCGCGTAACGTTGCTCTTTCTTACGCTTCAGGCGTAGGTGGCGGCCGTACAGGTATCATCGAAACTTCATTCCGTGAAGAAACTGAAACTGATCTTTTCGGTGAGCAAGCAGTTCTTTGTGGTGGTGCTGTTGAATTGGTTAAAATGGGCTTCGAAACTCTTGTTGAAGCTGGCTATGCTCCTGAAATGGCGTACTTCGAATGTCTACACGAACTTAAATTGATCGTTGACTTGATGTTCGAAGGCGGTATCGCGGACATGAACTACTCAGTGTCAAACAACGCTGAATACGGCGAATATGTAACGGGTACTGAAGTAATCAACGAACAGTCTCGTGAAGCAATGCGTAATGCACTTAAACGTATTCAATCTGGCGAATACGCGAAGATGTTTATTCAAGAAGGTGCGTTGAACTACCCATCTATGACTGCTCGTCGTCGTCAAAATGCGGCTCACGGTATCGAAGTTACTGGTAACAAGTTACGTGCGATGATGCCTTGGATCCAAGCGAACAAAATTGTAGATAAAGAGAAAAACTAATTTCTCGAATCAATTGATTTGAATGTGAAAACCCACTTAATTTGAGTGGGTTTTTCATATCTTGGAGCCAAGCAAACAAAATCGTTGATAAATAGAAAAACTAATCTCTTGATTGGCTGATTTTTATGCTATAAAAGCCCTGCGAAAGCGGGGTTTTTTATTGGATAAGAATAATGATTTTATATAAATATATGAGCTTTGATGATGCTCTTTTAACCTTAAATAATCGGACATTAGCTTTTTCGCATTTAGAGGATTTTAATGATCCGTTCGAATGTACAACATTAGGCTTGTATGATCATGTAATTTCAAAGCGAAATTCTAATGAGGTTTTGCAGCAGAAGTTTTCCAGAAAGTATTTAATTACATGTTTAACTAAACAGCCATTAAATCCATTGATGTGGGCACATTATGCAGATAGCCATAATGGTGTAGTAATTGGAATTGACGTAAATAAAGCTGGATTGAATGATGCTGATAAATTCATTATTACAGCAGACTGTGGTTCAGTCACATATTTAAGTGAAGAGCCGAAAAACTTAAATCGATGTACTGTTGAATTTTTGAATAATGTTGAAAATTTAACTTGGGGAAAAGATAAAGAAATATTGAAACAAGCGCTACTTAATAAAATGCATTTTTGGAAGTATGAAGAAGAGGTAAGAATTGTGAAAAAAATTTCACCTTATATTTCTACCTATCATATACCACGTCAACGAAAGTATAATTTTGATGGTCAAGTATGGCAGAAAATTACACCAGGATTTAAACCAATTTATACATTGGAAATAAATCCTGATGCCTTTGTTGATGTAACATTTGGATTAGGTTCATACCGGAAATTAAGACGTTCACAAGAAAAAGAAACTAATACTTGGAATCCTGATAATATAGAAAAATTAGATCGGTTATATAACCTTTGTAGAAGTTTGAGTTTACCTGTATTTAAAGTAGATAAAGATTATGATAGGTGGGGTCTTACACGTAAAAATATTGATATTTAAAAATATTAAGTAATAATATTGGTTTTAAAGCATAGTATGTGTTCTAAATTTCCACTTCATTTTTCTTTTCAAAAAATGAAGTATAGCCAGCGTAAAAACTCATTCTTATTGATCATGTCCACACTCAATTTTTTATTATTTGATTTGTATAAATCAGTTATTGAACTGTAATTGTACGACCTCTAAAAAAAATCAATTAAAAAATATTGAAATAAACATCACTAAACTTATTTTTACCTTGATGTCAATCAAAAAAATATTTATTAGAATATAAATTTTGAAATTAAATTTTTAAATATTAAAATTATTGATAAATTAAATTAATAGTAATTAAAATTTAATAATATTATAAAATTAATTATTTACTTTGTTACATTTTTATACTCTAGGTTCAATATATGCTTTGTGTTGTTTGATTGTAATTGTTTGTTTAGCTGAAAAATATTAAACTTTTATGATGCTGTAAAAATAACTATAAAAAATAAAAAAAATAATTTTTTTAAAGGGTAGTATCTGGAAATTGTAAGCATTTGTAAGATTTATTTCCAATTTAAATTGAGTAATTTGAAAAAATAATTATATCAATGTCTTGTGGGTATTTTTATCTATTAAATGAAGTGTGGTGAAAGTATGGAATGCTTATAATTTTAAATTGATTGTATTTGTAATAATTTATATATAAGTCTAAGTGCTTATAAAACAAATAAATATATAGATAGATAATTTTATAAAAATATAGGCGGCTATATTGTGAATATTAAAGCTTTGTACGCTAATGAAAATAATCGCACTAATATGAGTCTGCGCTTAGAAAAATAGCTCTGAATTCTAAGAGTTGGGATATAAGCGTTAAAAATAAAAGAAAAATATATTCTTTTAAAAAAAGAAATGGAGAAAAATATGAAAAAAATGACTCAAGCCACATTAGCAGCACTCGTACTGGGTTTTAGTTTTAGTTCAACAGCTCTATACGCAGCAGAAACAAACCGAGGTGGTCCTCCACAACAGGGTCCAAATAAACCTCATAAACCAGGCAAACATGGATGTGGAGACAAATGTGACGGAAAAATTGACATTGTTTTGGAAGTTCCAAGACATTGTGATTTAGATGTTGAGACACCTCGATTAACACTTGCACAAACCACGGGAGGTAATTGGAGCGATGCGGGCTTCTTTAATGTCAGCACAAATGCCCCTTATCGATTAAATATTAATCCACTAAATACTTTGCGCAATGGTGAGAACTCTGTACCTGTAGTTGTGACTACTACACGTGGTGGAAAAGCTTATTATGGCACTCAGTCAAGTACCAAAGGACAAGCTCATCGTTGGGATGTCGCAGCTACAGTAGCTGGTAGTGCGGTTGAAGCAGCTGATGCTGGTACTTATCGTGGTGTATATAACGTAGAAGTGCGATTCTAATAATAAGAAATTTTTTATATAACATTTTGAATAAGTAGGAGATGTACTACATCTCCTATTTTAATATTTTTATGATTAATAATAATTATATTTAGGTTTAGGAGTGAAATATGATTAAAAAAATTATAGGATTTTCTATATTGTTTTTGTTTAGTTTTTCTTTATCAGCGGGAATAAAATTCAGTCCTATCCAACTCTATATTCAAGATTTTAAAAGACAGAAAAGTACAACTGTTAATATTGAAAGTACAGGATTAAGTACTTCAAAAATATATGAAATTAGTGCATTTAAATGGCAGCAAAATGAAAAAGGTGAAGATGTTCTATTGGAGGATAATACTTTATTGTTTAATCCAAAAACATTTGAGCTAAAACCTGAAAGTAAACAAGTTGTCCGTATCGGGTTTAGCCAACCCCCATTAAATTTAGAACAACAGCAATCATGGAGGATCATTTTTAAAGAAGTAACACCAGTTGATGATAATTCTTCGATTAATTTTTTGTTTAACTTCTCACTGCCTTTTTTTGCTGGAAAACAGGTTACACCACAATTAAATATAGATTTGCAAAAAATTAATGAACTGGCTTATCTAAATGTAAATAATCTATCTAAATCTCATGCAAAAATTACTGAAGTTATAGTATTGGATGATAAAAATAATCAACTCATGAAAAAAGATTTTGTTCAATATATTTTGAGTGGAAATAAAATTAAATTTGAACTTGGCGAATTAAAAGAAAATGGAGATTTGAAGTTAAAAATAAAAGTAGAAGACCATGAGGGATATTTGGAATTTCCTGTAAAAGCCTAGAAGATGCTTACAAAAAGAATAAATAGTAAAAGGATGATGCTATGAAGGTCACTAAAATTCTTCTAATGATCGCGTGTGGGATGGGGCTAACAAATGTAAATGCTGAAAATGTCCAACAGACGGTGCAGAAAGACAATCTAGAAATGTTCATCGTAAACATATGGGTAAATGGCTTAGATTATAAAACTGAAGCAATTCATTTTTCTGATGGAGGGCAGAGGTATATTGAGTGTGAGGCTTTATCCAGAATAGGAATTCACATTGAAAGGATCCCCCGTCATTTGGTCAAGAAGGAGTTCTGTTTATTGAATCAACCAGGTGTAACAGTTGAAGATGACTATAGTTTACAAGCCATTAAAATTAACTTTCCAGTCAATTATTTTGAAGATACTCATTATGAATTAGAGGTAGAAAATCCCGAGAAAGCGAATTTTGGAGGGTTTGTTAATTATAGTTTATTTTATAATAAAGATGATGCAGAACAAGAGTTTAATACATTTTCAGAAATTGGGATATTTAAAGATTATTGGTTATTAAAAAATGCTTTTTTATATCGTAATGAACCTGAAGATATTGAAGAAGGACTTTTACGTGTCAATACGACGCTCGATGTTGAATTTCCAAAAATCTTTTCAAGACTTACCTTGGGAGATACGACGAGTCCTTATAGCAGTTTAAATAATTCTTTTCGGTTTGGGGGGCTAAGCTTTGGTACCAACTATACCAATCGTCCAGACTTTGTTTACTGGAATGCGCCGACTTTAAATGGGAGTGCAAGCGTACCTTCAACAATTGATCTATATATTAATGGGGTGCGTTTATATCGGGATTCTGTTACCCCCGGTAATTATAATCTTCCTGCTGGAGCAATGCTAAATCAGGCGGGTGATGCGCAAATTGTTGTAGAAGATATTTTAGGGAATAGGACAGTCCAGAGTTTTCCCGTTTATATTAATAGTCGATTATTAAAACCAAAATTGAATGAATATAATATTTCATTGGGTAAATTAAGATATAACTATGATTATGTCGATGATGATTATCGGGAGTTTTTTACAAAATTGTTTTATCGGCGGGGTATAACGTCTTCAATGACCTTGGGAGGAGATTTTTTATATAGTAAAGATGTCAGCAATTTTGATTTTTTATGGACACAAGGAATAAGTAAATACTTGCTTATGGATAGTGCATTTTCAGTTAGCCAGACAGAAGCGGATGATGAACAAGGATATGCGGCTTCGATAGCCCTGAGTCGGGATTTTAGAAACTGGTCCTTTGGTATAAATAGTCGATATTTTACTCAGGAATATCAATATTTAAGTGGTGATATATATGACTCTAATATTGAAGCCTCAAATATTCTATATTTTAATTTTTCCAATTTGGGATTCATTGATGGATTAAATCTTAGTTATATTTATCAATCTTATTATGATCAAAATGGTTTTAGTAATGATACTCAGAAAATTTTTGATATTCGAGCTTCAAAAAGCTTAACAAAAAAATTATATACAAATTTTGGCTTTTATAAAGATTTTGGGAATGATGGGGATCATGGTTTTAATATCGCTTTATCTTATGATTGGGAAGAAAAGGGTCAAATTTATTTAAATCACGATACTGAAGATAATGAAACGAGTTTAAGTTTTAGTCACAGAACGATGACTCAGAATGGTTTTGATTATGTTTTGGGGGTTAATCGCACTGAAGAAGAAGTGAATTACAATGCCTATGGTTTATGGAAGACCAGTGTAGGTAATTTACAACTTTCTCATGATGAATATGAGAATCGTCGTAATTCACAGGCTATGTTTGAGGGTGCCTTAGTCTGGCTGGGTGGTAAAATGGCATTCACCAAATATGCTGATAATGCTTTTGTTCTGGTTGAAGTGGATCAACATCCAAATCTTGATATCTATCGCTCAGCGAGTCTAGCTGGAAGTACCAATAATCAAGGCTATATGTTTATACATAACATTATTCCTTATATTCATTATGATATTTCTTTTGACCATAACCAGTTAGCGATGGAAGAAACTTTTGAACACTCTTCTAAAAAAATGATTGGTCTGGATCAACGTGGATATAAGCTGGATTTTCCTATCTATAAAACCAAACGTATTGCGCTAAGAATTAAAGATGCGCAACAAAATAATTTAGTCATAGGCTCTGAGGTTCTTGTGGATGGTCTCAGTACAGAACCTTCTTTTGTTGATAGTCAGGGTATTGTTTACCTATATCTATTTAAAGCAGGCACTTACAACATTAAAGTGAAGACTAGTAGGGGACAGCAGTGCCAGGCTCAATTCATTCTGAATGAAAACCAATTCCAGAATGCAGACAAACAAATTCTGGAAACTCTATGTAAGTAGGAGTAGAAAAATGAAAAAACTCTTTTTATTTATTACCGCACTCAGTATGAGTGAAATAGCCATGGCCCAATATTGCTCGATTGATGGTTTTACTACTCCAGAATTACGTCTAGCCAGCTATCAGCGTAGTCAGGCTGCCACTTCATTTAATATTTCATGTGATACTGGCTATTCAATTTTATTTAATAGCCAGAACCTGGTGAGTTCTAACGGGATAAGTTATGTGTCTAACGGTCCTAATAAATTGCGTACCAAATTGAATTTGAGTGGTGCAAATAGTAGGTTATGGGGAGTCAGAGTGAATCAGGGAGCTTCACAGAGACAGAAATATGTCGTTTCGGTTCAACTCGAAGAGAATCCTTTTAATGGGGTTCCAGCTGGAACTTATCGTGATCGGATTTCTGTCGATATTAATTTTTAAATCATAGAAATAAGGAAATTGCCTGAAAGACTTTAAACCAACCTGGGATCAGTACAGTAGAGCAAACATGCAGAAACTTTGAGGGAGTTAAATGAAGATCTGTATAAAGTGAATATCTTTTTAGTCTAAGGAGTAATTGGTATTCACTTATTTTTTTAATATAAATAATAATTTAGAAGATTTATTTTTGGCTTTTTTTAGTTATTTTTATTCATCAAATAGTCATGAGATCTTTCTATACTGGGTGAAAAATATAAGCGAATAGGTGCGAGATGCAACAAATTTCCATCTCAGAATTATTAGAGCAAAGACCTGTTATTCACAAAATCCAGTTTGATTTAAAAGAACAACGTAAACAGGCCATTCATGACAAAATTATCTTAGAAGATCTGACACGGTCCCGTTTAAAAATTGCCATCGTTACCGAAACTTGGCCTCCTGAAATCAATGGGGTTGCCCACGCTTTATTGCAACTTTGTAAAGGATTACAAAAACAGGGGCATAAGATTTTATTAATTCGTCCAGAACAACGGCAAGCCTGTAACGATTTTAAACCGCATAGTGAGTGTCTGGTTAAAGCGCATTGCCTTCCTAAATATAGCAATTTGCAGTTTGGTAGACCGCAATTTCTAAAAATCCATCAAGCTGTTGAAATTTTTACACCCGATATTATTCACATTGTGACCGAAGGCCCTTTAGGTTTGGTAGCTCAACAGCTTGCAAAATTCCATAAAATTCCAATCTCTAGCGGTTTCCATTCGTCATTTCAGGAATTTAGTCGGTTTTTTGATTTGGCTTTTTTACTAAAGCCAATTCAAGGCTATTTAAAGTGGTTTCATAATAATACTGATTTGACCTGTGTCCCGAGTCGAGGCACGGCTCAAGCCTTAAATCAGTTTGGTGTAACTTGTCCCTTGGCAGTTGTGGGCAGGGGCGTCGATCCAGATACATTTTCACCAAAGTGGCGATCACCAGATTTGCGCTATGCTTGGGGAGTTTCAAATGAGACCCGGGTAATGTTGTATGTCGGACGGCTTTCTCCTGAAAAGGAAATTGACGTGCTGATCAAGACCTATTTTGTGCTGCGCCAAGTTCGCCAGCAAGATATACGTTTGGTGGTGGTTGGAGATGGGCCGGATCGCACTCGACTGCAACAACTGAATCAGGATGGCAGCATTGTTTTTACCGGTAGCTTGACAGGAGAAAAACTGTCAGCGGCGTATGCCAGTGCTGATGTGTTCTGTTTTGCCAGTCAGGTAGAAACCTTTGGAAATGTGGTATTGGAAGCGATGGCCAGTGGCTTGCCAGTAATTGCTTATGATTATGCTTGTGCAAACTTGCATGTGCAGCATGGTGAAACGGGATGGTTGAGCAGACTTGGACATCAGCAGGGTTTGATCCAGCAGATGCTCGGATTGCCTGATCTGCAAAGATTGCAGCAGATGGGCGCGCAAGCACGTAAAAAAGCCGAAAAGGTAGGCTGGCAATATCCAGTCCGGCAATTTGAACAGGCACTGTATTCACTGGTACAGCAACAGGAATACAGGATATAAAACAAGAAAGGAGCACCAGTGTGAAACTCCAGAATGTAAAGATTAAATTTTTAGAAATCGATTTGAAAGGCTGTGTTTATCTGAATCATTTTTCTCATTCAGTCCGTATTGCCACTTTTTTTAAAATGATTAGCCGCTTAGGAAATGGTGCATTTTGGTATTTTATGCTGATACTGGTTTGGATCATGCAAGGCTTGATCTATACCGTGCAGATTGTTTATCTGATTCTAGGAAGCACCATTGGTACTATGATTTACAAGGTACTTAAAATCAAAACCGTACGGCCACGTCCTTATCAGGTACATCAAGTGATCCGTTTGGGTGAGCATCCACTGGATCATTTCAGTTTTCCTTCCGGGCATACCTTGCATGCCGTGATGGCAACCACCGTTTTAGGTTATGTCGCACCTTTATTACTCATGCTGATGTTGCCTTTTACGGTTCTGGTCGCAGTGTCCCGAATGGTGCTGGGATTGCATTATCCAAGTGATGTGGCAGTTGGCGCAATTCTGGGTGGCATGATGGCAATTGCCATTGTCCTGACCGCGCCTTATCTGAATATTGTGCTGTAAAAATAAGTGAAAGCCGGAGCAAAGGCTCGCAGATTTTCACAGATTTGTTAAAGTACAGCATCAAAGCAATTATGGTGAGAAATAGAGATGGGTTTACGTTGGACTGACACGCTCGATATCGCGATTGAACTCTATGAAGCGCATCCAGATGTGGACCCGCAGTGGATTCGTTTTACTGATTTACATGCCTGGGTGTGTGCTTTGCCTGAGTTTGAAGATGATCCAACCAAGTCGACTGAAGGTTTGCTTGAAGCCATTCAAATGGCATGGATTGACGAGGCACGCTAAGCCCTCATCTTAAAAAAGCATTTTTTTACAGATGAAAAGCAGAAAAATGCGCATTATCTCGGTATAATGCGCCAAATTTTCATGTCAACAATTGACTTAAGGAGCCTATCATGGCTATCGAACGTACTTTATCTATCGTTAAACCAGACGCAGTTGCTAAAAACCACATCGGCGACATCTTTGCTCGTTTCGAGAAAGCTGGTCTTCAAATTGTTGCAACTAAAATGAAACATTTGACTCAAGCTGAAGCTGAAGGCTTCTATGCTGAGCACAAAGAACGTGGTTTCTTTGCTGACCTGGTTGCATTCATGACTTCTGGTCCAGTGGTTGTTTCAGTTCTTGAAGGCGAAAACGCTGTTCTTGCTCATCGTGACATCCTTGGTGCGACGAATCCTAAAGAAGCTGCTCCTGGTACTATCCGTGCAGATTTCGCTGTAAGCATCGATGAAAACGCTGCTCACGGTTCTGACTCTGTAGCATCTGCTGATCGTGAAGTTAACTACTTCTTCGCTCAAACTGAGATTGCTCCACGTACTCGTTAATTCGCAGTATTCAAGCCAGATAAGTGTTATTATACTTATCTGGTTTTTTTATTCTCTGAATAATTCTTTGCTCACATATTGAGCTTCTCCTTTCATCTTTAGACATGGTTTAGGTAATACACATGAGTACTGAAGCAGTCGCTGTATCAGCAGTTTCTGAGCCACAGCAACACACTCCATCCGCTCCAGCACAGGCAAATACTGTCGAGAAAGTGAATTTACTTGGCATGTCACGTCCGCAAATGGAAAAATTCTTTGAGGACATGGGTGAGAAGAAGTTTCGTGCCGGGCAGGTGATGAAATGGATTCACCAGTTCTTCGTGACCGATTTTGCTGAAATGACCAATATTTCAGGAAAACTGCGTGAAAAACTGGAAAAGATTTGTGAAATTAAAGCACCGGAAGTGGTGCATAAAAACTATTCCAAAGATGGAACCCGTAAATGGGTATTCCGTGTTGGCGATGGCGAAGGTTCTCTTGTTGAAACGGTACTGATTCCTGCTGAACATCGCAGTGGTTTACGTCGCACTTTGTGTATTTCTTCACAAGTGGGCTGTGCACTGGACTGTTCATTCTGTTCGACCGGTAAACAGGGTTTTCAGCGCGATTTGACCCAGGCGGAAATTATCGGTCAGCTCTGGATGGCGAATTATTCCTATATGGAAGATGTGCCTGTACTTGAACGTGAACGCTCAGTCACAAACGTGGTGATGATGGGCATGGGCGAGCCATTGCTTAACTACGATGCAGTATTGAATTCAATGCGCATTATGCTGGATGACTTTGCATACGGCATGTCAAAACGTCGTGTGACTTTATCGACTTCTGGTGTGGTGCCGAAAATCGATCAGATGGTCAAAGATATTGACGTGGCGCTGGCTATTTCATTGCATGCGCCCAATGACGAGCTGCGTAACGAGCTGGTGCCGATCAATAAAAAATATCCGCTTGAGCAGCTGATTGCTGCATGTCAGCGCTATATTGCTAAAGATGGTAACGAAAGTTCACGTAAACATGTGACGATTGAATATGTGATGTTAGATGGCGTGAATGACCATCCTGAACATGCTCAGCAAATGATTAAGCTGTTGAAGAATTTGCCAAGCAAGATTAATTTGATTCCTTTTAATCCGTTCCCGCATGCGCCATATGGCCGCTCAAGCCGCAACCGGATTATTTCTTTCCAAAAAACTTTGTCTGATGCCGGTTTTGTGTGTACGATTCGTCAGACACGCGGTGATGACATTGATGCCGCGTGTGGACAGTTAGTCGGACAAGTCGCTGACCGTACCCGTCGTGCGGAACAGTGGAAAAAGAAAATTGCGCAATCGAATGAGATCATGCGCTCACAAGGATAATAAGAGGTCGCCAGTTGAGAAATCTAACATCAAAGTTTGCTTTGATTTCAACAGTATGTGTGTCTTTGGTTTTAGTCGCGTGTCAGACGCCAGATCTGGGTCAGAAAGACCCTGAAAAGGCCACCAAAGTCCGTACCCAATTGGCGGTAGAATATCTGAGAACAGGTGACCTGGATGCAGCCAAACGTGCGCTGGATCAGGCACTTGAGACTACTCCGCGTGATTCTCAAGCAAATATGATGATGGGCGTGCTACTGCAACAGGAAGGTAGTAAGCTTAATCTCGAAAAAGCAGATCATTATTTCAAGCGTGCGATTTCGGCAGATCCGAAAAATGCGCAGGCGCGAAATAATTACGGCACTTATTTATATCAGCTTGAACGCTATAATGATGCGATCGAGCAGTTTCAAATTGCTGGTGCTACGTTGGGTTATGATCAGCGATTCCGCGCACTGGAAAATATGGGGCGGATTTACCTGAAACTGGGTGATACAGCAAATGCTGAAAAATCATTCAAACAGGCGCTGCAAGCCAATCGCGATTCTTATATTTCAATGTTAGAGTTAGCAGAAATATTTTATTTGAACCAGCAGTTCCCGGCGGCGACACAAATGTATCAACAGTTTGTGCGTGGTGTGGGACAGAAAAATCAGGGTGCCCGTGCGCTCTGGGTTGGCATTCGCACTGCGCGTGCCGGGGGTGATCAGTTGGGGATGCAGGTATTGGTCAACCAGTTACGTGCACTTTTTCCTGAAAGCCAGGAATACCAACGTTATTTGCAATTACAGTACAGTACTGAGGCCGTATGGAAGTAAATCCTAATTCACCATCGAATCATTCGAGCGTAGCTCCAAATGCGTTAGGAAATATTCAACGTCCGGGCGAGTACTTGCGCCAGATTCGTATCAATCAGCAACGCAATCTGGAAGATGTAGCGAAAGAGCTGAACATCCCAGTCAAAACCCTGACTGCTCTTGAGCAGGATGAATACAAGTCTTTGCCTGAAGCGACCTTTATTAAAGGTTATTACCGGACTTATGCCAAATTTCTGGGTGTAGATGCGTCTAGTATTATTCAACGTTTTGATGAAATTTATACCAATGATACCGGGCTGCTGCCGAATCATGCCCTGAATAATTCTCCTATCAAAATTATGGGGAAATTGCCAGGTTCCAAACGTGACCGCAATCGTAAGTGGTTAAAGCGCATTTTTATTACGCTGGTATTGCTGCTGATTTTGGGTGCACTGTTTGCCATGATTCAGAACTGGTCGAGTAGTAATTCACAAAATAGCACTGAAGTCTCTGGAGTAGGCGCTTCTAATGTCGAGATTCTGAATCTGGATACAGGTGCCGCACTTTCCGGTGATCAGCTGAAACTTGATTTTAACCGTCCGACTTCGGTGCATATTGTCGACTCGGCGGGTAATGTTCTGGCAACTGGCCGTCAGGCATCGAGCTTGCAGCTGAATGGTGAAGCGCCATTCCAGATTCGTCTGGATGATGCATCGGCTGTATCACTCAGTTTAAATAATGAAAATATTTCATTGTCACCCTACACTGTGAACGGAAAAGCAGAATTCCGTTTATCACCTTAACAGATCAAGAGTAGAGCAGAACGATGATCGTAAATCCAATTAAACGTCGTCCAACACGTAAAATTCGTGTGGGTTCAGTTTATGTGGGTGGTGATGCACCAATCAGTATCCAGTCCATGACCAATACTGAAACCTGTGATGTAGCAGCTACGGTTGCACAGATTCAGCGCTGTGTAGATGCCGGTGCAGACATCATGCGGGTTTCTGTGCCTACCATGGAAGCGGCGGCGGCATTTGGTGAAATTCGCAAGCAGGTCAATGTACCTTTGGTCGCCGATATTCACTTCGATTATAAAATTGCTTTGGCAGTTGCGGATTTGGGTGCAGACTGCCTGCGGATTAACCCGGGCAATATCGGTTCGGAAGCGAAAATCCGTGAAGTGGTGGCCGCGGCACGTCATAACGACATTTCCATGCGGATCGGTGTCAATGCCGGCTCACTGGAAAAAGATATTCAAAAGAAATATGGCGAGCCGACGGGTCAGGCACTGCTTGAATCTGCGATGCGTCATATCGATATTTTAGACCGTCTGGATTTCCAGGAATTCAAAATTTCAGTCAAAGCCTCGAATGTGTTCCTGACCATGGATGCGTATCGTTTGCTGTCACAGCAAATTGATAATCCGCTCCATCTGGGTGTCACAGAAGCGGGTATTTACCGTACCGGTTCGGTTAAATCTGCGATCGCTTTGGGTGGTCTGCTGATGGAAGGCATTGGGGATACCATGCGTATTTCACTAGCTGCCGAGCCTGAAGAAGAAATTAAAATTGGTTTTGATATTCTGAAATCGTTGGGTCTGCGCTCAAACGGGATTAACTTCATTGCCTGCCCAAGCTGTTCACGTCAGGAATTTAATGTGATTTCCGTGATGCAGCAACTTGAAGAGCGTTTAGAAGATATTCGTACCCCAATGGATGTGTCTGTCATTGGCTGTAAGGTCAATGGGCCGGGCGAAGCCAAAGAAGCGGATATCGGTGTAGTGGGTGCAGCACCACGTTCACTAGTGTACCGTAATGGTGAGAAGAGCCATTTAATTGACACGAATCAATTGGTTGATGAAATCGAAACCATGGTTCGTCAACGTGTTACCGAGCTTGAAGAAGCTAAATCTAAAGAAATTATTCGTACAAGTTTTCCTGAGTAGATCATGAGTTCAATCGTCGCAATCAAAGGTTTTAATGACATTCTCCCAACGCAAACCCCAGCTTGGAGACGTCTTGAACAGCATCTATCCGGTTTGATGGATGCCTATGGCTATCAACAAATCCGTCTGCCTATGGTTGAGCAGACCAATCTGTTCAAACGTTCGATCGGTGATGCAACCGATATCGTTGAAAAAGAAATGTATACCTTCCTCGACAAGGGTAATCCGCCTGAGTCGTTGACGCTGCGTCCTGAAGGGACGGCGGGTTGTGTGCGTGCCATGCTGGAGCATAACCTGCTGCGCGGTGCGACGCCTCGCGTCTGGTATATCGGATCCATGTTTCGTTATGAAAAACCGCAAAAAGGCCGTTACCGTCAGTTTCACCAGTTTGGTGTGGAAACCTTTGGTGTGGCAACGCCAGATATGGATGCAGAACTGATTCTGATGACGGCGCGTCTGTGGAAACGTATGGGTGTGGCAGACAAGGTTCAGCTTGAGTTAAATACACTCGGTGAGTCGGATGAGCGTGCAGCATATCGTGCGGCACTGGTTGAATTTCTGGAGTCGCATAAAGCGGATATGGATGAAGATTCACAACGTCGTTTAACCACCAATCCACTGCGTATTCTAGATTCTAAAGATGCCAAAACACAAAGCATCTTGGAAAATGCACCGAAACTTCATGATTTTATGGGTGAAGAAACGCTGGCGCATTTTACCCAGCTACAACAGTACTTGACCGATGCAGGCATCAGTTTTGTGATCAATCAAAAACTGGTACGTGGTCTGGACTATTACAACAAAACTGTTTTTGAATGGACCACAACCCATTTGGGTTCACAGGGTACGGTATGTGCCGGTGGCCGTTATGACGGTCTGGTGGGACAACTCAAAGGTAAGCCTGATCAATCTATCCCTGCTGTTGGTTTTGCCATGGGGGTTGAGCGGTTGTTGCTTCTGCTGGAACAGGCTGAAGACAATACCCCGACACGTGATTGTGAAGTATTCCTGGTGGCTGAACCGGCTGCTCAAGGTAAGGCTTTGGTCATTGCAGAGCAGATCCGGGATCAGCTTGAAGCAGCAGGCAGTCAGGTTCGTCTGAAAGTAGGCTCACAAGGTTCAATGAAATCGCAAATGAAAAAGGCTGATCAAGCCGGTGCTTTGTATGCGGCGATTTTGGGTGAACGTGAACTGGAAGCTCAGGCGTTTACTGTGAAAGAGCTGGCAACCGCAGAGCAATCGAATGTACCATTTACGGACTTCGTTGCATTTTTTAGTACTAAAATTTCTTCAAAATAATCGATAAAACATTAGGAAAAGGGTAATCTCATGAGCGCAATGAGTGGTGATGAACAGTTTGAAAGCTTGAAATCCTTTACGAAGAAATATGGTTCTTCGATGATTACCGGGATTTTAATTGCGCTGATTGCCTTTTTTGGATGGGAATATTGGCAGAAGAAAAACTTGGCAGAGTCGCAAATGCACACTGCCAAGGTTCAGCAGTTGATGGATGATGCGCAGGCATCGAAAGGTGATGGTTTTGCCAAGTTGTCTGAAGCTGCGGACAAGATTGTCAAGGAAGCACCTGATTCAGCTCAGGCGATTCAGACCCAGCTGGTGATGGCGAAACTGGCTTATGACAAAGAAGATTATGCTGCGGCCGAGAAAGCGCTACAGAAAGTTGAAAACTCGAAAGTAGATGATAAAGGGCTAGTTCAGGTCGTCAAACTTCGTCTGGCCTATGCACAACTGGCACAGAAAAAATATGATGCTGCATTGAAAACTTTAGAAGCAGTCACTGAGCCTGCATTTAAAGCAACTGCCGATGAAGCACGTGGCGATATCTATGTTGCCAAAAATGATATTGAAAATGCTAAAAAAGTATATCAAAGTGCATGGGATGCTTTGATTGAACGTAAAGAAGAACGTCAGATTTTACAAATTAAGCTCGAAAGCGTAGGCGTATTGGTCGATGATCCGGAAATCGAACGCCCAATTATAGAAACACAAGCGGAAGAAGCTGAATGAATAGAAAATACAAAATTACCTGTGCCTTAACTGTTTTAACGCTTGCATTGGCTGGCTGTGCGGGTAAAACCAATAAAGTTCCAGAAGTAAAACCGAATCCACTTCCAAAACTGACTCAAGCCAAAACCCTGGTCCCTGTATTTTCCACCAGTGTGGCTTCGACAGATGCTGCTGATCCGTTGCGTTTACGTCTGGATGCAGACAATGGCGTGGTCTTTGCGATTGATCCGAAAGGCGAAGTGTCTGCATTTAAAGGCAAACAGCGTCTGTGGCAGAAAAAAGTCAGCAAAGACAATTTAAGTTCTGGTGTTGAAGCTGCTGAAGGTCTTGTTGTCGTTGGCAACCAGAAAGGCCAACTGTTTGCGCTGGATCAGCAAACCGGCGAGCAGAAATGGACTGCGCAATTGACGGGTGCTTTACTGGCGCCTTCACTGATTCATGCAGGGCGGGTCATTAGTGTCAGCAATGACGGCACCGTATATGCGCATGAAATTGCGACGGGTGCGCAAGTTTGGACTTATGACTTACCTAATGTACAATTCAGCTTACGTGGCATGGCTGCACCGGTTGCATTAGATGCCCGTAATATACTGATTGCCTCTTCCAATGCTTATATCTATGCATTGGATGCCTTAAGTGGTGTGCCAAAATTACAGCGTCGTGTCGCAGTGTCGGATGGACGTTCTGATATCCAGCGTCTGGTGGATATTGACGGGGAACCGGTCGTTGCAGGCCAGTTTGTGGTGACCACCAGTTATCAAGGTCAGGTGACTGTGCTGGATTTAGCTTCACAACAGGTGGTCTGGAGTGAAGATGCCAGCAGTATCCAGCGTCCAGAAGTTGTGGGTAATGGCGTATTTGTGGCGCAAACCGATGGCAAAATCAAAGCCTTTGAGATTACCTCGGGTCAACCGCTTTGGGAAAATGACCAGCTGTTGAATCGCAAGTTAAGTAATCCGGTGATGCTGGGTACTGATCTTGTAGTCGGCGATCTGGATGGTGTCTTGCACCTGATTGATCCGCGTACCGGACAGATTACTGGTCGTTCGAAAACCTCTGGGGAAGTACGTAGCTTACGCGTCATCGACAACCAGCTTTATGTTTCTACACGCAAGGGCGCATTAAGCATTTGGCAGAACCGTTAATTTTAACGAGCCTTATGCTAAACTAGCCACAACCGTATTTTTGTGAACGCGGGGTGATTGAAAAATCAATGCCCCGTGTTTTTATTTAGGGTATTTCCCCCTTATATCTTCCTATACTTTCTGATGTTCAGGCCACTTTGACGCCTGATATTGAATAAAGGTTACTCTATGAAACCCGTAATTGCGCTCATTGGTCGTCCGAACGTCGGAAAATCAACGCTGTTCAACCAGATTACCAAGAGCCGTGACGCATTGGTGGCAGACTTTGCAGGTCTGACACGCGACCGTAAATATGGCGATGCTACCTATCAAAATAAATCTTTCATTGTGGTCGATACCGGCGGTATTGGCGAAAATGAAGGTGGGATTGACTCCTATATGGCAGAGCAATCCAAGACTGCCATTCATGAAGCCGACATCATCATTTTTGTGGTTGATGCGCGTGCCGGATTGCTGGCATCTGATGAGCAGATTGCCCGTGAATTGCGTACTTTAGGTAAAAAAGTCTTTCTGGTGGCCAACAAGGTCGACGGCGTACATGCTGAAGCTGCCTTGGTTGAATTCTACAAACTGGGTATGGGCGAACCGCTACAAGTGGCAGCCAGCCATGGTCGTGGTGTTCAGCAGATGCTGGAAGATGTACTTGCTGATGTACCTGAAGATGAAAATCCGGAAGAGCATGACAAAAACACGGGTCTGCGTTTAGCGATTATTGGTCGTCCGAACGTAGGTAAATCCACGCTGGTGAACCGCTTGCTCGGTGAAGAGCGTGTGGTGGCATTTGACCAGCCGGGTACAACACGTGACTCGATTTATATTCCATTCGAGCGTGATGGCCGTCAATACACCCTGATTGATACTGCCGGGGTGCGTCGTAAAGGTAAAGTCGATGAAATGATTGAGAAATTCTCGATTGTTAAAACTTTACAGGCGATGAAAGATGCCAACGTAATTGTTGTTGTGGTTGATGCGCGTGATGGTATTGTTGAGCAGGACTTGCATTTGATTGGCTATGCGCTTGAAGCGGGTCGTGCCATGGTCATTGCAGTCAACAAATGGGATAACATGACTGAATATGATCGTAAGCAATGTAAGCTCGATGTAGAGCGTCGCTTCGATTTTATTCCATGGGCCAAAGTACATTTGATTTCTGCATTGCATGGAACGGGTGTGGGCGATCTTTATCCATCGATTCACCGTGCTTATGATTCATCTCGTTTGAAAGTATCACCGGCAAAAATCACCCAGATTTTAAATGATGCGACAGAGGCTCACCAACCACCTATGGTTCAGGGTCGTCGTATTAAAATGCGTTACGCACATATGGGTGGACAAAATCCGCCGACGATCGTGATTCATGGTAACAAGGTGGATAAAACTCCTGCGGATTATCGTCGTTACTTGGAAAACGTGTTCCGTAAAGTGTACAAGCTTGAAGGTACACCGATTAAAATCGAGTTTAAAACTTCTGAAAACCCGTTTGAAGGCCGTAAGTCTCAAGTGGATGAGCGTGCAGCTGCGCGTAAACGTCGTTATGTACAGAAGTTCAAGAAAGCCGAGAAGAAATTTAAACGCTAATTCTATAGTTTAAATTTTTCGGATAAAAAGCCTGCGTAAAGCGGGCTTTTTTATTACCTATAAAAAATATTTTTTTAATCAGGCTTAATTTTGAATTTAATAAAAATAAAATATTTTTTTAATTATAGTTATTTAGTATAAGTATCAATTTAATATTTATGTGATATGTATTATATTTGTGTGAAATTGTTAATTCAGTCGCAAAAATGAAAATTGACTGAGAAAGATCATAAGAAATTACTGCCCAAATTTGCGGTGGTGTGAGGGGAACATGAAAAAAACTGCATTGGCCTTAATCTGTATGATGGGCTTGCCAAGCCTTGCGTGCGCTGAAATGATCAAAGTAAATGGTGAGGGCAGTAGTCCCATTATGAAAAAAGATCCAGTAGGGACACGGAATCAAGCATTGAATAATGCAAAAACTGATGCAGTCATTGCTTTAATCAAAAAAATAAATGGCCCTCAAGCCATGCAGGATGCCGAGCCCCATCTGGTAGATATTGTGAAACAAGTTGACAATGGCTACGTATTTAATCGTGGTAGTCAAACCAATAATAACAATGAACTGGTTACTTCTATTTCAATTGAAATGGATGACCAGGAGTTTCGCCAGATCTTGAATGACCTGGGTTTATCCAAAAAGAATAGCCGAACCAGTCCGATCATGATCGTAATGGATGAGTATTTTGGTGTACCGCGAGATAACTCAAAACCGGTGAAAGAGTTTACGTCGTACTTTTCTGACAAGAGCTATGCCTATGATGAAAAGGCCAGCTATGACGCGAAAGAAAGTGCAAAAGCCAGTGAAAGTTCATCATATTCATCAAAAGGCAAATCAGCTTCGGCTTCAGGCTATGCCTATGGTAATTACTATGGTGCAGGTGCGGGCGTTGCTGCACGTTCATCAAGTCACAATAATTCAGGTAAATCTTCTGCTTCAGCAAGTTATAACGCCAGTGAATCAGCAAGTTATAGCCAGTCTGAACGCCAGAATGATATTCAAAATTTTGTGAAATATGTGGAATATCAAACCCCGTCGACCACACCTGAGCGTGAAAATCAAACGTTAACCTCAATTGCCCGTGCAGCATCTAAATATGATCTACGCTTAATGGATTCGGATGTGTTTCGTAGCCGTTATCTCAAAGGCAAGAGTATGACCATTCAACAATTGCTGGGTGATGCAGAGCTGGCAAAACTTGCAGTGGCTGCACGTCAGGAAAAAGCGGACTGGTTTATGGTCGGTAGCTCTTATATTTATGACCGTGGTCGTTCAGATGCAACGGGTCAGTTTGTTTGTGATGGTGCACTCAGCTATAAAATTTATTCAGTCGATGATGGCACACTGATGGGCGGCGATACCCGTACTGAATCATCCACGGCTGCAACGACAGATACTTGCCGTACCAATGTTGCCCGTAAACTGGGTGAAATGACGCTATCTGAAGTCGGCCCGCAAATCCTTGCCTATTCGAAAAACCGCAGCATGTATGGTAAGGAAATAACCCTCTTTGTAAAAAGTGTATCGGGTAGCGTATCTAGCCGGTTAGGGGATGACCTGTACGTGGCCTTAGATGAAATGGATGGTGCGGAAAATATCGATATCCGTACCCAGGATGGCAAATTGGTCGAGATGACCATGACTTATAAGAGTGAAAAGCCGTTAAGTGCTGAACTTGCCAAAGCATTGCGCCGGGTAAATCCTGTTTTGTCGAATGCAGAACGCCTGCAAGCAGGGAATACCATTACTTTATGTATTGGTGGTACCCAATGCAAATAAGCATGAAAAAAGCCATGCTTGCCATGGCGCTGATGGGAACGGCTAGTACACAGGCCAATATTCAGGTTTTTCCGGCGAAGGGAATTTATGGGCTGGAACTGCCTTGTCGTCAATCGGCAGAACATATAGAAGCAAACGCATCATCGATTTCCTGTGACTTTAGCAAGGCTGTATCTAGCGAGACGATTCGTACTCAAGTTGTACAGACGTTCGAGCAGCAGCTAAAACAGGCCTTGCAAGATCAGGTGGTTACTTCAATTTCCCAACAGAATAAACATCGAAGCTATGTGGCTTCTCTAGAAGTTTTGCGGGCCAGCGAATATGTGGTGCAAAAGGAGTCTACAGCCGAGATTTTTCTGCCAGTCACTTTAAGTTTAAAGTTGACCAATGTCCTATCTGGAGAAGTGATTTATACCGATAGCGCTACTTTATCTCAACCTATACAGGTGCTGTCGACTGATGTCGAGGCGGCTACAACCCGTCAGGCGGTCCAGCAGAAATTTCAAAGTAGCTTGCTGTCCTTGACCCAGCAATTGACCCGGGATCTGCAGAAAAAATTTAAGGTTTCTGAAGTGCAGACTAAGGTGATTGAGCGCTGGAAGTCTTATATGGTTTTGGATAAAGGCTTTAATCAGGGGATTGCCAAAGATGATGAGCTGAGCTCGGCTTCAGGAGATTTAATCCGGGTTGTCCATGCTGATAGCGATTATGCTGTGGCATTGCCTGTATTGATGAGTGGTAATTCGAGCCAGTTTAGCAAGATTTCAGCCAATACCCGTCAGGCACTGAACAAGCCTAAAGCTTTGGTAGTGGATGTTTTGACTTATCAAGGTGAGTCAAAAGACCTGATTGAGCAGATTTTTTCTGATGCGATCGGAGAAAATGCATCCTTTACCCTTACACCAGTCAACAAACGTTATAGCGTGCTCGCACAGAGTATCAGTGAGCAGACGGGTTTAACTAATCAAGAAACCCAGCATCAGCGTGAACTTCCTGAATTTTTTATTCGTATTAATGTGATTCCTGTAATTGGTTATCAGCAGCAAGTCGGCAAAATGACTGAGCAGCAAGTGGTACATAGCGAAGTCTTTGCTGAAATGATTGACCGTTCTGGGCGCGTGATTTATTCGGCGCATGCGACTGATGAAATCAGTGAAGCCATTTCACAAGGAATGGGTTTTTCACTGGATACGCGTAAAGAAGTGGCACTTAAAAATGCTTTGGTGAAATTGGGTCAGCAATTCCAAAAAGGGATTCAATTTACCCGTTCAGATTTGCAGGTAGCGAGTGGTGGTAGCGAGACCATCACGATTCAGGATGCAGGCGAGCGTTTGACCACAGGCATGAAAATTCATGTGTATAACCGTGAAAAAGTTGCTCAGCGTCAAGTGTTAATCCCGACTTGGGAAGCTACAGTCATTGAGCGTCAAGGGACTAAAGTCAAAGCGCAGCTTGATTTTCCTGTGAGTGGAAATGACCGCCTGCCGGTACGTTCGGGTGATAGCATCTTGGTGGATAGCCATGCTGCTGTGGGTGAGTCGAAACTTGCTCGTGTACTTTGTCCAAGCTTGCATACTGATCAAGTCGGAGAGATTCCATTTTATGGATTTGGTCCGCTGATTTATCACGCATTTACCAGTCAGTCCAAACGTCCATTTTATGCCACAGGCTCAGGTTTTAAAGGTCAGACCAGTTTGGAAACATCAATTATAAAAATGACTGAAAATGCCGGCTTTAAAAAACAGCTTGATTTGAAACTGTATGTGCCTAAAGACGAGTGCTTACAGCCAGCATTCAAAATTCAGGTTCAAGAAGACTCTATTAAATGCAATGCAGACAAATCCAGTTGCGATGCCACTTTGGTGTTGGCAGGTGGCGCGCGGCGTTTTAATGCAAAACAGGAACGTGTTGGGGCTGTCGGTTTACAGCAAGAAGTTAGTTTAAAAGGGATTGATATCACCCATCGTCATGAAATGTACAACATTCAGATGTTCAAGGCATTACCAAAAATTTTAAATCAGATCGTGCAAAAGGCCGATGCAGTTCAGTAAGGAATTATAAGGGGAAATACTATGAAAAAAATCGCAAGCATCTTGATCTTGGGAAGTGCTGTATTGGCATCGCAAAGCCATGCCGGTCTTGGAACATTGAGTAGTCTGGCATCAAAAGCAGTTGCAACGACAACAGGCACATCTTCACAAAATCTGGATTTGGCGGGTTTTCTTAAGCAGGCACAAGCCACCAATGCCATGTTTATTCAAAGCCGAACGACACTGGCAACCCTGTTTGCTGAACGTAAAGACAGTGAAGAGCTGAAAACCAAATTAAACAGCTTGAAAACTACCTCAGACGTAAAGGAAAAAGAGGCAATCCAGAAAGAGATTACCAAATTGACCAATGATGTTCTGGATGCATCAAAAAAGGATGAAGCGGCGACACTGGAACGTATTAATGCATTAAGTGTAAGCCAGAAACAGCTTCTAGTTAACTCACTTACTAACTTTGCGATTGCGGGCTTGTCTGCACGCGAACTCGTGCTTAATAGTAAGCAGGTGTCTATGCAAATGCTCAGTAATCCGCGTAGTGTCAGCGATAGCGGTATGTCTTTTATGGATGCCAAAGGTCTATTAGGTGATGTGACTGGAATTGCAAAAAACGCAACCATGGCATTGGTGGAGTATCCGCAATTGATGAAAAAAGCGGGCTTGAACTTTAAGGCGCCAGAATCTGCAGCAGCAAAACCAGTTGATATTTCTGATTCAATCTAAGTAATATGAGTCTAGCCTGTTTTCGAACAGGCTTTCTTTTTTTATCTGGCGACGTAAAATGAAAAAGTCCATCTGTTTCTATGAGCTTTGCATTGTCGCGAAATATTCAAATTTATCTACAAAAAATAGATCAGTTCTTTTCGATTAAACCGCCTGAATCACGGGTAGAGCAAATCAAAAATCGAAAACTGGCAATTTATGCGCGACGTAACCAGTTGCTGTCAGATCAATTCAATCATCCGATCCAATCTCTGGATTTCACCGCCACTAAATATGGCAAGCCTTATTTAAATGACTATCCGGATTTCAGTTTTAATCATAGTCATAGTCAAAATTTCTACGCCCTGGCCACGAGCAGGAATGTCCAAAACTTGGGAATCGATATTGAAGAACTGAGCCGTAAAGTCCGTTTTGAAGCTTTGGCACAGCACGCCTTCCATCCTGAAGAACTCAAAAATTGGCAAGCGCTGGCTTATGACCCTGAATACTGGTTTAAAGTCTGGACGACCAAAGAGGCCGTGTTAAAGGCATCAGGCTTGGGAATCCGGATCAACCTGAATGAGCTCAATACCAATATCCATCCTGAGCAAAATGGTGGGCGCTGCGAACATCCAGAGATTGGCATCTATGCCTATCAAAATTATACGCTTGCTGGCTGCATGCTCACCGTGGCCTGGCAAAGTGAGGATTCCTGCAAGGGATTGAGATTTCCCGTGATTCAGCTTCATCAAACTGTCTAAATAGAATGAATTCCAATATTTTTTATTTTCTGGAAATGAGCAGATTACTCAGCCGATTCACAAATTGTGGACTCATCCGCGACAAATGAAATAAAAACTGGCTTTTGAATCCGACCGGATGATGCGTTGCTTGCCAGATGGAATCTTTGAGTTCTGCCAGTTTCAGAATATCTTGTGCAACATCTTCTGCTTTTAAATGTACGCCCATCTTTTTGATGCTTTCTGCCTGCATATCTTTGACCATGGCCGTACTGACGAAAAGCGGCATGACATCCAAGACTCGAATCCCATAGGGTTGCCACTCAATATCCAGACTTTCAGTCAGGCCACGCACTGCAAACTTGCTGGTGGAATAACTGCTTAAATCGGCTTGGCCATAAATCGCCGAAGCTGAAGATAGATTGATGATGCGGGCAAATGAAGATTCTTTTAAATAAGGGAAAGCGGCATGACAGCCGTTCATGACTCCTTTAACATTAATATCCAGAGTCCGATGATGCGCCATAATATCAGTTTCTTCAAAAGGGCCTGAATATAAAATCCCGGCATTATTGACCAGAATATTGATTTCACCTGCCCAAGCTGAAAATTCGGCTAAAGCTGTTTCCCAGGACGTATAACCAGCCACATCCAGAAAACCGGCTTTGGCATGTTCGCCCAGTTGCTGGGCCAGTTGTTCTGCCTGCTCCACCTGAACATCATAAATACCCACCTTGTAGCCGTGCTGGTAAAATAGGGCGGCTGTCGCGGCACCAATTCCTTGTGCTGCACCGCTAATCAATATACTGTGCATGTGCCTGATCTCCTTATTGTCTTTTTTTTTGAGCATAACAAGAAACTGGCAGATTGACGCGACAATTTGGTAAAAAAAAGAGGTTTTTAAACATGGAACAACTACTCAAGGTCATGCGCGAATTACGTGAAAAATGTCCATGGGATCAGCAGCAGACCCCCGAATCTCTGACCAAATATGCCATTGAGGAAGCTTACGAAGTCGAAGCGGCAGTCCGCTCTGGAAAAGTCGACGATGTCCGCGATGAGCTGGGTGATTTGCTGTTACAGGTAGTGTTCCAGTCGCAAATGTATAGCGAGCAGGGGGCTTTCGATTTTCAGGATGTGGTTCAGGCCATTACCGATAAACTGGTTCGCCGTCATCCGCATGTATTTCAGGCTGAACAATTTGCAAAAATGAGTCCGGAAGATGTGTCTGAGCTATGGAAAGAAATCAAACAGCAAGAAAAGCAGGGCAAGCCGCGTTCACGTCTGGATGATATTAAATATGCACCGGCTTTGGTACAGGCCGATGAAATTCAAAAAAATGTCGCCAAAATCGGTTTTGATTTTCCTGATATGGCGGGTGCTTATGCCAAGCTGGAAGAAGAGCTGGCTGAATTAAAAGAAGCGGTAGCTGGAGAAGATTCCGATGAAATACAGGAAGAATTTGGCGACTGCTTATTTTCTCTGGTGAATGTTGGCCGTAAACTTGGCATTTCCAGCGAGATGGCATTATTGGGGACGATCCATAAATTCCGGACCCGCTTTGCCTTGATGGAAGATCAGGCACAATTACAACAATTAGACTTGGAAAAGCTGTCACTGACTGAACTTGATCAGCTCTGGGAACAGGCTAAATTAGAATTAAAACAAAGAGCAGCACATGAAAAAAATACCTTATCGAATCGATCCGACGTGGATTAATCTCCTTCTGAGTTGCTGGCTGGGCTTTATTTCTATCGGGACTGCGCATGCAACTGCGACCGATTATATGGAATGGAAGACCCAGCAACAGCAACATGACGCTCGCCTGAAGAAAAAAGCTGCCTCCACGGCTTCATCAGAAAGCAATCACTATCTGGCGAAGCCTGCATTATCGGCATCTTCTGCTGCTGATAAAATCAGTTTGAATAATGCAACTGTAGAGCAATTACAGCAGCTAAATGGTATTGGTCAAAAAAAGGCTGAAGCGATTATTGAACATCGGCAAAAAAATGGAAAATTCAAAAGCATTGAAGAGATCCAGCTGGTCAAAGGGATTGGGCCGGCATTATTTGCCAAAAACAAGGCCAAACTGGCCTTGTAAGGCGACAGTATGGATCATGACTAGCTGATTAATTTGACTCGCAGGATTGACATAATCAAATTGCCCTTTAGTCGTGTAAGCGATATGATTAGCGTCATCTTAGAATTTTACGTTCAGACGTAGGAGACAGCGTCTTTTGCAAACTTTGCGCGCGTCAAAATGTGGTTTATCAACCGCTCAATTACCTTCTTATATTCTCGATGTGATTGATGCCTTAAACAAGGCAGGCTATGAAGCTTATATCGTGGGTGGTGGTGTTCGAGATCTGATGTTAGGTTTGAATCCTAAAGATTTCGATGCAGTCACCAATGCAACCCCGGCTCAGGTTAAGGAAGTTTTTGGACGACGTTGTCGGATTATCGGACGACGTTTCGAACTGGCGCATGTCTATTCAGGGCGGGAACTGGTTGAAGTGGCAACCTTCCGTGCCCCACCAAAAAAAGCAGTGACCTCGGCCGCGGGGATGATTCTGCGTGATAACAACTGGGGCAGCATCGAGCAGGATTTTGCCCGTCGTGATTTTTCCATCAATGCAATGTACTACCAGCCGCGTAAAGGTATTGTGCTGGATTTCTGTAATGCAGTGGATGATATCCACAGCAAAACCTTACGCTTACTTGGTGATCCGGCTTTAAGATTTGAAGAAGATCCGGTGCGGATGCTGCGAACCTTACGTTTTGCCGCCAAGCTGAACTTTAATATTGATGAAGCGATTCTGGATGTCTTTACGCCGGAAATGACCCAGTTGCTGCGTGATGTTTCTCCACATCGACTTTATGATGAATCACAGAAGCTGTTCACCATGGGGCACCTGAATCGTGTCTTGCCAATGCTGATCGATTTCGGGATCTGGCAGCAGTTATTTGCAGATATCAAGCCTGAAATTACGCCGTTTATGGAACGCGCTGCGAAAAATACCGATCAACGTATTTCTATCGGCAAGACCATCAACCCTGCATTTTTCTATGCGGTATTGTTATGGCAGCCATTCATGGAGCGTTGTGAATTCTATCTAAATAAAGGCGTGGTAGCCGCCGAAGCCCGCGCCCAAGCCGGTCTGGATGTGTTAAAACGTCAGGCAACCCGCACCATTATTCCACGCTTTGCGGAGACCTTTATTCGTGAAGTCTGGGAAATGCAGACCCGTTTGCTGAATCCAAAACCACAGCAAATCGAGGCTTTGTCCAGCCATGCACGTTTCCGTGCCGGCTTTGACTTTTTGCTGCTGCGTGAAAAATCAGGTGATGCGACTGCACAAGGTATGGGCAGCTGGTGGGATGCCTACCAGCAAATGAGCGGTGACGAGAAAGAACGGGCCATTAGCCAGTATAACCGTCAGCGTGCCAAGAGCCGTCGCAAGGCGAGTCAAGAAGAGCATCTGGAACAGAAGCTGACCCAGCAGCAAGATCTTGCCGAGATTGAGCCGTTGGTGAATGAGCCTGAACCACGCAACCGTCGGGTGCGTAAAGCCAAGTTTGAAGACAAGGCGAAACCTCTATCGCATGTGGCAGCCAGTGCCAGCGGTGAAATTGGTGCAGATCATCCGATTATGAAACGCAAACGGGTGAAACGTGATCTGAGCCAAGTGGTGTTTGGGCCAACACAATGATCGTGACGTATATTGGTCTGGGCAGTAACCTGGGCGATTCACGCCAGATTCTGGCAGAAGCTGTACAGAAACTGGCGACATTGGGGCAGGTGAAAACTTCGCATCTGTATCAAAGTCCACCGATGGGACCACAGGATCAGCCGAACTATCTGAATGCAGTGGTGCAGTTAAATACCGATCTGGCCGCTTTAAGCCTGCTGGATCGTTTGCAAGCCTTTGAGCAGGACGCAGGTCGGGTACGTTTACGTCATTGGGGCGAACGTACACTGGATCTGGACTTGCTGATCTACGGCAATGAACAGATTCACAATGAACGCTTAACTGTGCCGCATGTCGGGGTATTAGAGCGTGATTTTGTCCTGATTCCACTTCTGGATATTGATCCTGAAATACAGGTTCATGGACACAGATTAAAAGACCTGGACATCGTCAAACAGTCGACCCTCACGGTACTCGACGACAGCAACTGGGCAAATATTTAATTTTTAAGTGATCATAGTTTCAACAGAACTTTCAAGCATAGAGGAACATTTTCATGGTCAGTCTGAGTGATTTAAGACGCTTTAAAGCAGATGGACGCAAATTTTCATGTCTGACTTGCTATGATGCCAGTATGGCCAAAGCCATGGAAATTGCCGAAGTGGACAGCATTTTAATTGGCGATTCTCTGGGAATGTCAATTCAGGGGCGTGATTCGACTTTGCCGGTCACGGTTGCAGATATGGCCTATCATACGGCTGCGGTACGCCGTGGTAACCAGCATGCCTTTATCATGACTGACTTGCCATTTATGAGCTATGCTACCTTGAATGATGCCTTGCAAAGTTCGAAAACCGTGATGCAGGCTGGCGCGCAAATGGTCAAGATGGAAGGCGGTGCATGGTTGGCAGAAACCGTGCAAGTGCTGACCCGTAACGGTATTCCGGTGTGTGTGCATTTGGGTCTTACTCCGCAGTCGGTACATGTCTTTGGCGGTTATAAACTGCAAGCCCGTACCCGTGAAGCGGCCGATCAGCTCATTGCGGACTGTAAGGCAGTGGTCGAGGCGGGTGCTGCACTATTGCTACTTGAATGCGTACCAGCACAGCTTGGCCAGGAAATCACCGAACTGTTTCCGCAGATTCCGGTCATTGGCATTGGTGCAGGTGCAGCTACAGATGGTCAGGTATTGGTGGTTCAGGACATGCTCGGTTTGACTTTTGGACATACCGCAAAATTTGTACGTAATTTTATGCAAGAACAATCGGGTGCGACAGCCATTCTGGATGCTTTTAAAGCCTACCATGCTGCAGTTTTAGATGGATCTTTCCCGGCACCAGAACAAACTTTTCAGGTTGAATTGTAAGATGAAAACAGAAACCACCATTCAGGGCTTAGCGGCATCATTAAATCCGGCGCGTACCAGTCGCAAGATTATCGGTTTTGTACCGACCATGGGCAATCTGCATCAGGGACATTTAAATCTGGTGCGTGAAGCACGTAAGTTGTGTGATGTGGTGGTGGTCAGTATCTTTGTCAATCCGATTCAGTTTGGGCCCAATGAAGATTTTGACAGCTATCCGCGCACGCTTGAACAGGATCAACAACTATTGGCTGAAGTTGGTTGTGACATCGTGTTTGCGCCGACGGTTGAGCAAATGTATGGCAAAAAACCGCGTCTGACCAATATCAGTGTCTCTGACATTACCAATGATTTATGCGGTTTGCAGCGTCCCGGCCATTTTGATGGTGTGGCGGTGGTGGTCACTAAATTGTTTAATATCGTACAGCCGAATTACGCCTTCTTTGGCCAGAAAGATTATCAGCAATTGGCGGTGATTCGTCAGTTTGTACAAGACCTGAATATTCCACTGGAAGTGATTGGTGTACCGATTGCCCGTGCAGAAGATGGCCTGGCTTTAAGTTCGCGCAATGGTTATTTAAGCGAAGAGCATCGTGCAATCGCACCGGTCATTTATCAAAGCTTGCAACGGGCTGAACAGCAATTACATGCAGGCGTGGAACTGGATACGGTATTGGCCGAAATTCGTCAGAGCCTAACCGATGCCGGTTTCGTTGTTGATTATGTTGAAGCCCGCACGCCAGAATTACAAAAAATTCATACGTTTAATCAAGATCTTGTGTTATTTATAGCTGCAAAGCTGGGGAATACACGTCTGATCGATAACCTGCAGGTTAAATACACTGCCGGCTAAGATGAAAGGGTAGCATGCATGAAGCGCATTTTAATTGTCACAGGACAATCTGGTTCGGGTAAATCATCTGCATTACAGGTGCTTGAAGATCTGGGTTATTACTGTATTGATAATTTGCCTTTGGCATTGCTTCCCGAAATTGTGGCAAAACTGGACAGCGAAAACAATCTGGAACAGTTGGCGCTGGGCGTCGATGTGCGCAGTACTCGGGCAGATTTACAAGAATTTGACCATGTATTTGGGCAACTGCAACAGCATGGTTCGGTCGATATTATTTATCTGACCACGCAGGATCAGGAGCTGATTGCCCGCTTTAGTGCTTCGCGTCGGCCGCATCCTCTAGCATCACGCTTTAAAAGCCTGAATCAGTGTATACAGGAAGAAAAAATCCTGTTGATGCCGATTCAGTTGCGTTCTACGGTGCATATCGATACCACCGATAAAAGCGTGCATGATCTGAAACATACTTTGTTGTCCAAGCTTGGACAGGCCGATAACCTGATCCTGATTCTGCAATCCTTTGGTTATAAGCATGGCATTCCACTGGATGCCGATTATGTCTTTGATGTCCGGCATTTGCCGAATCCGCATTGGGAACTGGAACTGCGCAAATTTTCAGGACTAGATCAGCCGGTGCAGGCGTTTTTACAAAAGAGCGATCAGGTCGAGGATATGTTCAATGATCTGTATCATTTTCTGGACAAGTGGTTGCCGACCTTTGCTGAAGGGCATCGTCATTATATGACCGTGTCGATTGGCTGTACCGGTGGTCAGCATCGTTCTGTTTATATTGTGGATAGACTAAAAAAAGCCCTTGAGGCAAAATGGTCTATTCAAGTCCTCCATCGAGAAATGAAGCACTGGTCATGATTGATACGACAGTTGACGTAATTAATAAACTGGGTTTACATGCACGCGCATCTGGTAAACTGATAGAAGTTACCACCAAATTTCGTTCCAGTATCCAGATTGGCAAGGCTGACAAATTGGTAGATGCCAAAAATATCATGTCATTGCTCATGCTTGGTGCAGGCAAAGGAACAACTTTACGCTTAGTGATTGAAGGAGCAGACGAGGACAAAGCCTTATCTGAAATTCAGGCACTATTTGCAGCAAAATTTTATGAGGCAGATTAATCGTGGCACGTCGACCGAACAGTTTAACTGAAGAAGATTTTGATTCTTTAGAGGGACGCGCAAGTAAGACCGAACAGAAAAAAGCAGTCCAGCGTATGGCTGCTTTAGGTGCGCAGCTTGCAGAGCTGAGCGCTAAACAAATTAAAAACCTACCCGTAGATGAGCGTTTGATTGATGCCTTGCTTGATGTGCAGGCAATTAGTTCACATGAAGCACGTCGTCGTCAATTTTCACGGATTGGTAAATTATTACGTAATGAAAATGAAACGGTAATTTTGTCTTATTTAACACCCAAACAAGGTCTTAAAAAGACAGCTCAATTACAGCGTTGGGTGGATCGAATTGTCAAAGATGGTGATCCGGCTATCAATGAATTTACCAAAACCTATAATGCGACAGAGCGTCATACCTTACGTCAGCATTATCTTCGGGTACATCGTGATTTAAAGAATCAAGCACCTGAAGAAGAAGTGAATGCTTCTAAATTAAAGTTGTTTAACTATGTACAGCAAGTGGCCTTGATTTCTGATAATTAAGCAGCCATGTAAAAAAGCGGTCTTTTTAGGCCGCTTTTTTTTATAGTTGTTTTAATCCGGTTGGCTTGACTTGGATATGCATAGTCTATAAGTGATCTATCTTAATATTACTATTCCAGCTTCTAAAACTGCACTGAGGATAAAAAACACAAAATTTTCATAATTAATTTGTTAATAAATGTAAGTTCTTTACAATCCTCAGTGGTTTTTTGGGTCTGTTTTTAGTTGAAATGCTGATATTTAAAATATTTCTTACATTAGAATTGTTAAGATATTTTAAAAAATTAAAAATTAATTCTGAGCATTATTAGGTAGATGAAGCCTGATATAAAATCTGTTTTTAATCATAAGGTCAAACTATATAGTTGAAAAATCATTAGCTTTTACTTTAAATAGAGTAAAAAGCGATGGTGGGTATTTTTATTCAGTACTGTGTTACAGTAAATACAAATAAAGATACTTATTTTAGGTGAGATATATTAATTTCAAATACTTATGTAGGTTTTTTTAGAATAGTAAATTTTCAAGTTATTCTTAATCAATTAAATATCAGTACCTTGCAGTTAAGAATGTATCTGGATAGAAACAGGTTAACAAATCCTTTAACCTAGAGGTGGGTTTTCATCGTTGAGTAAATATAGAATCTTTGTTATTGATTGTATGAATTTGGTCGGCTGTGTTTTCTTTATTCCATAAACATTCAGAGAGGCAGACATGGAACTAAAACTGCTAGAGGTCGGTCAGAATACGGAGCAATTAAGCTCGTGCCGTATATCTCTCATTTTAGGTGTCTATACCTCCAATAACCTATTAGACACCTTTTGTAAGATCGCCCGTAAAGTTTTAAACGTTAAAACCAGCATTATTCGCTTCCACACGGAGCCCTATATCTGGTACAGCTGTCCGCGCGGTTTCCGGGCTTTGCACGCCCCGCAGGACGTGAATCTGCCTACGTATCTGCAACACGCAGATGTCATCGACCAGATGCATCCTGCTTATACAGAACTGTCAAATTATGTGAAAGATCTCGGTGTAGCGCATCAGAGATTGGTCGCCTTTAATTTAAAATCAAGTAGCGGTGTGTCTTTTGGACAGGTCATTTTCTTTGATGATCAGACCGAACTGTTTGATCAGGACGATATTGCCACTATTAAACAATTTGCTGAAAGTTTAGTGATTCGAATTCAGCTCAATCAAGAACATACTGAACTGAAAGAATTATATGAACAGCAATGCGCACTCAACTTCAGTAAAACCAAATTTTTCCAGATTATTGCGCATGACTTGCGTGCACCATTTCATGGTTTACTGGGCTTTTCCGAAGTGCTAGCGCAGGAGCGTGACACTCTGGACGAATCCAGTATCCAGAGCATCGCGGATTATTTATATGATAATGCACAATCGACCTATAACCTGCTGGAAAGCCTGCTGACTTGGGCGATGGCAGAGGGTGGACGCTTTATTTATCATCCGATTAATTATGAATTGAAACAATCCAGTAATATTGTGTGCAGTGTGCTGAAAAGTCTGGCCTTAAATAAAAAAATTGAACTGGTTGATAATATTCCTGAAGACATCAAGGTACATGCGGATATCAACATGATTACCTCTGTCTTGCAGAACCTGGTGTCGAATGCGCTTAAATTCACCCCGGTGAATCAAGGCGGTAAAGTGATTTTAGCTGCAGAAATGGAAGGCGAGCAGGTCAAGATTACGATTCAGGATACTGGCTTGGGCATGACTGAAGAGCAGATGCAGAATCTGTTTAAACCGACTTTGGGTGTCAGTGTCAGAGGCACAGCTGAAGAGAAAGGGGCAGGTTTGGGTCTGGTGCTCTGCAAGCGCTTTATTGACCTGAACCATGGTCAAATTGCTGTAGATTCCAAAGAGGGTCGGGGTACGACCTTTACCGTGCATTTACCGATGGTCACCAATGATCATCAGGCACTGGTGCTTGAAGATGTACATATCGAGCAATCTTAAAGAAGTAAATTTCAAGCTAAAACATTCCCACTGAGACAAAACTCCTGCTATAACTAAGCAGAATGTTTCAGGGGAAGAGTTGAGTGATGAATGCGGCACAATTGCAGAAAACCTTAAGAGCCAGCCAATATGCCGAACAGGTATTGGCCAATCACCAGAGTCTACTGGAACAGGATTATGCAATTGACCAGTTTCAAGGCTCACTCAGTCGGGAATATATTGATCAGCTGGTGCAGCACTGCATCCTAAATATAAGCGATGAAGCAACGTGGATGCGCGCAATGCGTATTTTGCGGGCTCGATTGATGTTTCGTTGGATCTGGCAGGATGCCAATCAACTCACCGATGTCATTACCCTCACCCAAGAACTCTCCGATTTTGCCGATGCGTGCATCTGTGCGGCGAAAGATTTTGCCCGTATTCCGGTCGTTGCCAAGTATGGCCAGCCAATCGGCTATAACGGAAAAGTCCAAGATCTGATTGTCATTGCCATGGGGAAACTCGGCGCCCAAGAACTCAATCTTTCCAGTGATATCGACCTGATTTTTGCCTTCGATGAGCAGGGTGAAACCGCTGGGCGCAAATGTATTGATGTACAGCAGTTTTGCATCCTGTGGGGACAAAAACTAATTCATTTGCTGGATCAGATCACGGCAGATGGTTTTGTATTCCGGGTGGATATGCGCCTGCGTCCCTGGGGCGATGGTTCGGCGCTGGCCATTAGCCACGCGGCCTTGGAAAAATATCTGAGCCAGCATGGACGTGAATGGGAGCGTTATGCCTGGATTAAAGCACGTATTGTTAATCCAAGTCCGGAAGGTGACGAGCTGCTGGAGATGACTCGTCCATTTGTATTCCGCAAGTACGTCGATTACAGCGCTTTTGAAGCCATGCGCGAAATGAAAGCCATGATCGAGCGTGAAGTACAACGCCGGAATATAGAAGATGATATCAAGCTCGGAGCTGGCGGCATTCGCGAGGTTGAATTTATCGTGCAGGTGTTTCAGCTGATTTATGGTGGAGCCAAGCTTGAATTGCAGGATCGCCAGTGTCTGGTGAATCTAAATCATCTGGATGATGCCGAGTTGCTGGATGAACAGGCGGTGCAGGATCTGGAAAATGCCTATTTATTCCTGCGCCGGGTTGAGCACGCGATTCAGGCACTGAATGATCAGCAAACGCAATCACTACCGACAGAGCCAGAGTTAAGGGCGCGTATAACGGACACACTTGGTTTTGCGGATTGGGACAGCTTTATGGCATATCTCAATGAAAAGCGTGACAAAGTGATGTATCAGTTTGATCATTTAATCAAGGAAAATGGTCCTGACACCCTGGTTGAAAGTTTTTCCCAGCTGGAAAAGAAACTCAAAGAAGTTTTGGACGAGAATGCAAAGAATCTTGTCTATGAGTTTTGGAATGGGCATGCCTTAAAAAAATTACCAGCCAAAGCAGTGCAGCGTTTAAAAGCTTTTTGGCCACATTTAATCGAAGCAGTTTTACAGTCAGAGGATCCGCAGACCGCACTGGTACGACTGATGCCCTTGGTGGAATCAGTAATGCGCCGTACGGTATATCTGGTGATGTTAATCGAGAGTAAAGGGGCGTTACAGCGACTGGTGAAGATGGCCACGGTCAGCCCATGGATTTGTGAAGAACTGACCCATTATCCGGTGCTACTGGATGAATTCCTGTCGATGGATTTTGAATTGCCAAAACGTAAGGATCTGGAAGATTCCTTGCGCCAGCAGCTTTTACGGATTGAAATTGACCAGGTCGAAGACCAGATGCGGGTTTTGCGCCTGTTTAAAAAATCTAATGTTCTGGCCGTTGCCGCCAGTGATGTGCTGGCTGAAAGTCCTTTAATGAAAGTTTCCGATGCCTTGACCGATATTGCTGAAGTATCGGTGAATGCAGCGCTGCATCTGGCCTATCAGATTGTGGCAAAAAAGCATGGTTTTCCACTGGATGCAGAAGGGCAGCGCTGTTCAGTCGAGCATACGGCTTTTGCAGTCATTGGTTATGGTAAAGTCGGTGGAATTGAATTGGGTTATGGCTCGGATCTGGATCTGGTGTTTATTCACTATATGGGTGAACAGGCCGATACCGATGGACTTAAGCCGATCAGTGGCTTTGAATTTGCCATGCGGGTTGCACAAAAGTTTATGTCACTGATGACCACGCAAACCTTGGATGGACGTGTATATGAAGTCGATACCCGATTGCGTCCATCGGGCGAAGCTGGGCTTTTGGTCACCAGTTTAAAAGCCTTTGAACAGTATCAGTTCAAGAGTGCCTGGCTATGGGAGCATCAGGCCTTGGTACGAGCCCGCCCGATTGCGGGTGAAATGAGCTTACGGAAAAAGTTTGAAGTCTTGCGCCGGGATATTCTGATTCAGCCCCGTGATGAAAATTATGTACGGGCAGAAGTACTGAAAATGCGTCAGAAAATGAAGGAGCATCTCGGTTCTTCTAAAGAGCAAAAAAAAGATGGTATTTTTCATTTAAAACAAGATGCAGGTGGTATCGTAGACATCGAATTTATGGCACAGTATGCGGTGTTGGCTTGGAGTGGGACGAATAAAGATCTCGCCCATTTCTCCGACAATGTACGAATTCTTGAGGATGCCGCAAAATCAGGTTGCTTATCCAGCGACGATGCGACTGCTCTGATTCAAGCTTATCTCCGTGAACGCGCCGAGAGCCATCGCTTAGCCCTTGCAAATCAATCCATGCAAGTGTCTGCAAGCGACTGGCACGATACCCGAATGACCGTTTGCAAGTTATGGCAAAGACTAATTGATCCGAGTGCAGACTTTGCACCGGATAGTGAATAATTGTGAGAAATTGGAGTTTGTGGCATGAATTTGGCTGATCGTGATGGTTTCATTTGGCAAGATGGACAACTAGTTGACTGGCGTGAGGCAAAAACTCACGTATTAACACATACTTTGCATTACAGCATGGGTGTGTTTGAAGGCGTCCGTGCTTATGAAACCCCGAATGGAACGGCTATTTTCCGTCTAAAAGAACATACGAAGCGTTTGTTGAATTCTGCAAAAATTTATCAAATGAAAGTTCCATTTGATCAAGCAGCATTAGAGCAAGCTCAAATTGATGTTGTTCGTGAAAACAAATTAGCGTCTTGCTATTTACGTCCAATTATTTTTATTGGTTCTGAAAAACTCGGTATCGCTGCAACTGACAATACCATTCATGCCGTAGTTGCGGCATGGAGCTGGGGTGCTTACCTCGGTGAAGAAGCAATGGCGAAGGGTATTCGCGTAAAAACTTCTTCATTTACCCACCATCATCCGAACGTGACCATGTGTAAGGCTAAAGCATCAGGTAACTACACCTTGTCGATTCTTGCGCATCAGGAAGTGGCGCATTCAGGTTATGATGAAGCAATGCTGCTCGACCCGCAAGGCTATGTATGCCAAGGTTCAGGCGAAAACGTATTCTTGGTACGTGATGGTGTGATTCATACGCCTGATATCGCTGGTGGTGCGCTGGATGGTATTACCCGTCAAACGATTATTACGATTGCTAAAGACCTGGGTTATGACGTAATTGAACGCCGTATTACCCGTGATGAGTTCTACATTGCAGATGAAGCATTCTTTACCGGTACTGCTGCAGAAGTAACACCAATCCGTGAATATGATGACCGTCAGATTGGTGAAGGTGTACGTGGTCCAATTACTACACAAATCCAGAAAGCATATTTTGATGCAGTTCAGGGCAAAGACCCGAAATATGCACACTGGTTAACGTATGTGAAGTAATTCAGAATTTACTGATTGAAAAAACCTCTCATTTGAGAGGTTTTTTTTAACTGATGTACTTATTCTGCCGAACTTATGTCATCATATTCACCATCAAGAAGATTTTAAGATGAGCTTAGGCATACGCAATGAGTAACATCGTTATTTGTATGAAATGGGGAACCAAATACGGTTCAGAATACGTCAATCGTTTATACAATATGGTTAAACGACATACGACAGTCGACTTTAAAATGGTCTGTCTGACGGATCGTACTGAAGGCATTGATCCTGCAGTAGAATGTTTCCCTATTCCACCTCTGGCATTGCCTGAAGGTGCGCCTGAGCGTGGCTGGAACAAGCTGTCCACTTTTGAACCTGATTTGTATGGTTTAGAAGGCAATGCACTGTTCCTCGATCTTGATGTGGTGATTGTCGATAACATCGATGAGTTCTTTACTTATCCGGGTGATTTTCTGATTATCCATGACTGGAAACGTCCTTGGCGAATTACCGGTAATAGTTCGGTATATCGTTTTAAGCTAGGTGCTTTCCCGGGGCTTTTGCCTTATTTTCGTGAAAACTTTGATGAAATCCGTAAAAAATTCCGTAATGAGCAAGCCTATTTGTCTTGGTACGTAGACCGTGAAGGTAAACAGACATACTGGCCAGAAAGCTGGTGCAAGAGCTATAAATATCATTGCCTGCAAAAAATCCCGATGGCTTACTTTAAGCCACCTGTGAAGCCTGAAGGGGCCAAAATCATTGTGTTTCATGGGGAGATTAATCCACCTGATGCAGTCAATGGTGGTGGTGGGAAATGGTACCGTTATGTGTTGCCATCGCAGTGGATCAAGGATGCTTGGCAGTAAGCTGAATCAATGAGAAATTGAAAGAGATTTAATTTCAAATGCCGGTAAGAAAGAAAAGTAAGTTCGAACAATGGTTTTCATTTAGTCGCCATCAACGTCGATTTGGGGCAGATAAGGTCTATGCTCAGTTTAATGATGTAGATCTAGATGCACTTAAAAATCAGATTATTGATGGTAAAGAAGCTTGCTATACCCATGGTTCAGCTAAAGATTTAAATGAACATATTGAGCAGCTTGAACAGGAGTTTGTCGGTCAGTCTGCACTGAATCACTATCATGCCAGTTTAATTGTTCTGATTCGTCGCGAAGTTGATGTCCAGAATAATTATGCGAAATTTAAAGCATTATGGATGGCTGAACGAAATTTTCTTGTACAGTCATTGAATATACGCTGGCTGATTTCAGCCTGTGATACTTTTATTGATTTTGATGAGGACGTAACTCTAAAAGCCATTCTGATGAATGCAGTGGTATTGATTAATACGCTTAAGTTACAGGAAACAGAACGTTTTTTGTGTGATCAGTCTTTAACTGTAAATCAGGAGCATCAGCAGTTATTACAACAACAGCGCTATGCCTTATTTGATGGTACTTCTGCATTTGCAGTTGGAACAGATGATACTTTACGTAATATGCGCTGGCGACTAGAACAAGTGTGTAAAGCTCATGAGCTTGGTCAAATCGTGATACAAATTTTTGACCGTCTTCAACTTGAGCAGAATGAGAATGTTTATTCACGTTTTAAACAGCGTCATACTCGTGAAAAGACGAGATGGTGGTAATTGTGAATACTTTAATTATCAATTTAAAAAGTTCACAGGATCGTCGTGATTTTCAAAAAAGACAATTTGGGAAATTAGGACTGGATTTTGAAATATTAGAAGCATTTTCAGTTGCTGATCTGAGTGAAGAACAATACCAAAAATTCGGTTTTGGCTGGCAAAGGCCTTTGCGTAAAGTTGAGGTAGCGTGCTTTCTCAGTCACCAAAAAGCCTGGGAAGAAGTAATAAAAAGGAATCAGCCCTGTTTAATTCTTGAAGATGATGCCGTATTGGCTTCCAATACAAAAGAAATTTTAAACGAAATTGAACAGCATCAATTTTTAGATGTGGACTTAATTAATCTAGAAGTAAGAAGTCGTAAAAAAATTATTAGTCGAACACCCGTGTGTATCTTAGGTTCTACTCAGGTCGAATTATATGAATTATATCAAGATCGTACTGGAGCAGCAGGTTATATCCTCTACCCGAGTGGCGCGCAAAAATTATTAAAACGTTTGGCAAAAACCACACCGGCAATTGCAGATGGATTTATATTCTCTGCTTATGAATTACATTGTTTGCAAGCTGAACCGGCAGTGATTATTCAAGAAGATCAGCTTGGTGCTTATGGTCTCTTACAACAAGGGCGTTTTGATTCGACCATTGGGCGCTCTGAACACTTTAAACCTGAATTCAGCTCTATCAAAGAAAAATATAAGTTTAAAAAAAGACGTTTAGTAGGACAAATTGCAATGGCGATACGATATTTGCAGGTCATGGGAAAGGCAGAAAAAAGATTGATCAATCTAGATCAAGAAAAATTTATTCAGGATTAGTGCTTCATGAAAAAAACAATCGTATTAGCCATTTTTACTTTACAGGGAAATGGCGCTGAACGTTTTGCTTTAACCTTGGCAAAGGGCCTAATTGATGCAGGTCATGAAGCACATATTGTTTATTTTAAAAATATTATTGATTTACCGATTCCTGAGGGCGTAAAACTTCACTTTTTTGATTATCAAAAGTATCGTGCAATTCCTAAATTTATGCGTGCCAGTTTTGCAGCAAAAGCATTTGATCGGTTTGTTATTAAAAATATTGGGATCCCTGATCTTGTCCTATCAAACTTATTTCCTGTTGATTTTATATTATCAAAAAGTCAGTTACCGAATGTTCATTTAGTCATTCATAACACGACGAGTTTGGAATATGGTGAAAGATTAGAGGGAATGAAAAAACAGTTGGATAAAGTTTATTTAGCCAAGCCTTGTGTAGCAGTAAGTAAGGGTGTCGAAAAAGACTTTATTAAAGTATTTGGCTCAAAAAGTCGGATTACTACAATTTATAATCCGATTGATGTGGAACAAGTGGTTTCAACAGCAAATGAATATATTCCTGATATTGAAAAACCATATATTGTAAATGTTGGGAAGTTTAAGCAACAGAAACGACATGATATTTTAATTAAAGCTTATGCAAAAGCCAATGTTCAAGAAAAGCTGGTTTTGGTCGGGACTGGTGAACTATTAGAAACTTCTAAAAAATTGGTTAAAGATTTAGGGATAGAAGGCAAGGTTATTTTTACAGGCTTCAAAAAAAATCCCTATCCATATATTAAGCATGCAAAATTTATGGTTTTGTCGTCTGATTTTGAAGGGTTGGGTTTAGTAATTTTAGAAGCTTTAGCTTTGGGTATTCCCGTTATAAGTACTGATTGCCCTTCGGGTCCCAATGAAATTTTACAAGCTAATAATCTCGTTGCTGTAGGCAATATTTTTGAACTTTCGCTTAAAATCAATCAAGCATTAAAAGAGGTAGATAATTATTCAACAAATTTGAATCCATCTTTTACCCAAACTTATGCTGTTGCGGAATATATACGGTTAATCGATTAACTTAATAAATTTATCAGCCATCTCTTTAATATCGTAACGTTTTGATAAGTTTGGGGGAATTTGATATGGATTTTCTAATATATCTTCGATAGAATTTTTTAATTCTGCACGATTATTTGGTTGTACTAGACCGCGTTGCATATCGGGGGTAAAAAATTGATGTGATACTCCTTCGCTGCAATTATATGCAACGACATGAGTGCCATTTAATAGAGCTTCTCCAATAACAAGACCGAAGCCTTCTGTCTGAGAAGGGAGAACTAATATTTTACTTTTTTTAATATATTCGATAGGTTCATCCACCCAGCCAGTAAAATGAACACGATCGCTAATATTTAGTTGATTGACTAATTTTAAAAGTTTGTCTTTTCTTGCTCCATCACCAATAATAATCATATTTTTAATAATATGAGAATTTTTTAGAGCAAATAAAGCATGTTCAATTTGTTTGGAAGGTGATAAACGACCAACATAGCAAATATCCCATACTTTTTCTTTCTTTTCAGATTGTATTGTATCTTTTAAATTTAATCCATTATAAATAACATTTATATTAGAATTCTCTAAAATTTGAGAATATTTCAATTTTAAATCTTTATTAAGTACGATAAAATTTTTGTTTGAAAACACTTCCTTAAATTTATTAATAAATTTTCTCTTCTTATATATATTTCTTAATATTTTAATCGGATTTGAAGTTTTATTAAATTCAGGAAGAATATCTGCTTGTGACCATATCCATATATTTGGATGATTAATAAATGATATGCTTAAATATGCATACCAAATAGTTAATATAACAGCTTCAGGTTTTATTTCATCAATAAGAGACTGGAGTTGTTCTTTCTTACTAGATTCTAATTTTTTGTCTATTAATAACTTCCCACCAACAAATTTAATAGGAAAATCAATAGATTGAATATTGAAACTCTTAGTCTTTTCTTTATAATTATTTATATCAATTAAGGTTATGATGTTTATTTCATAGCCTCTCTCTTGCAGTTTTTTTGCAAGATTAAGAGTCATAATTTCTGCACCACCACCTTTAAGATGATCAATAATAAAAAGAATTTTTTTCTGATCTTTCATTTTAAACCTAATTTTTAAGTTTTAATTTAAGTAGCTAATTTTTACTATGAGTAATATAAACTTTTGTCATTTTCCAACTTCCTAAACCGTTTATACCCCCACAAATATTGTTCTGGAGCGACATTAATCATGCGCTCCATTTCTTTATTTAAGGTATCAACCGACAGTTGTAAATCTTTAGATACAATATCATTTGATAATTTAGTCACGTAAATATCGTAGCCAGACAAATCCTCTCGTCTTAAACAACTAAGCCCAATTACAGAACATTGTGTTTTAGCTGCCAGTTTGGAAACTAAGGTAGAAGATAGCGCATTCTGATTGTAGAAAAGTGAGTAGATACCACCACTTTCTTTAGGTACATGATCCGGTAAAATTGCAGAAAAGCCACCCTGTTTTAAATGCTTAAACAAAGCACGTACACCAGAATCATCTGTAGGGACCAGTGTGGCATTCAGACGTTGCCGGGCTTCAAGCATAAAGCGGTCAACATCCTGATTCTTGCTGGGCTTATACATAATCACAGGGGAGGTGTGTTGATTTACCCAGACATTCAATAGCTCCCATGTACCAAAATGAGGCACCACCGCCAAACAGCCATGAGGATTTTGCAGAGCTTGCAGGAAAATATCTTCACTCTGCACATCTCGAATTAAAGACAGTGCATATTCAGAAGATGATCCCCAAATCTTGACTGATTCCGCATAAGTCATACACTGACTTTTCAGGCTGCGTTTGGTCAAATCAGCCCGTTCAGATTCAGAAAGCTCAGGATAAGCAGAGGCCAGATTAATCTCGGTCACTCGGCGTGCAGAAGAATGGCTGAAATACAAAAGAGATCCAGCCAATTGCGCAAGATTTTGAATGAATCTTAATGGAAGCTTGGAGAAATTTTTAAGTAGGGTATACATGCTATCCAGATGGTCAGATTATAGGTCTTTGTCCGGATTGCCTTTCAGCACCATATAAATCAAACCCACAAAAATCAGCAGGGCACCTAAAATACTGCTCAGGCAAAAATACACAATACGGTCATTGGTATCGAGGTTGAACAGATTGTTGGCAAGGATATAGCGCATGAACAGCCATTGAACCACTGAAAATACAATAAGCATAATGCTGCGATTACGAACTGCAGGACGCATAGCCATTGCTAATTACCTTAGATTAAAAACTGTGGCTATTATGCCACTGTTCCAGATGTGACTCAATCACACAAAAAAAGCCCCACACGAGGCAGGGCTTTTTCACTTAAATCTTCAAGAATTATTCTTGAGATTCAGCTTTTGGTTTTTCACGTAAACGAATACCAAGGTCACGCAGTTGGTTTGATTCAACTGGTGCCGGTGCTTGCGTCAATGGACATTCAGCAGTCTTGGTTTTCGGGAATGCAATCACATCACGAATCGAAGATGCACCAGTCATGAGCATCACCAGGCGGTCAAGACCGAATGCCAAACCACCATGCGGAGGCGCGCCATAACGTAAAGCGTTCAACAGGAAGCTGAATTTCTCTTCGGCTTCTTCTTCACCAATACCAAGTGCTTCAAAAATTGCTTTTTGCATTTCAAGGTTATGAATACGCAGCGAGCCACCACCGACTTCAGTACCATTCAATACCATGTCATAAGCAACTGAAAGCGCAGCGCCCGGGTTGTTTTTCACGTCTTCAACGCTTGATTTAGGCAGCGTGAATGGGTGATGCACAGAGGTCCATTTGCCATCATCAGTTTCTTCGAACATCGGGAAGTCAACGACCCAAAGCGGCGCCCACTCGCAAGTTGCAAGTTTCATGTCATGACCGATCTTCACACGAAGCGCGCCCATGGCATCGTTTACAACTTTGGCTTTGTCTGCACCGAAGAATACGATGTCGCCATTTTCAGCGCCAACACGTTTCAATAGATCAAGCACGATTGGCTCGATGAATTTCACGATTGGAGATTGAAGACCTTCGATACCTTTTTCAAGTTCGTTGACTTTGATGTAAGCCAAACCGCGTGCACCGTAGATGCCTACAAACTTCGTATATTCATCAATCGCGCTACGTGGAAGTGAACCAGCACCCGGTACGCGAAGCGCAACGATACGACCTTTAGGGTCTTTTGCAGGACCTGCGAATACTTTGAACTCAACGTCTTGCATTAAGTCTGCAACGTCAACCAGTTTCAAAGGAATACGCATATCCGGTTTGTCAGATGCATAGTCACGCATTGCATCGTTGTAGGTCATGCGTGGGAATTTATCAAACTCAACATTTAGAAGTTCTTTGAACATCTTAACGGTTAGAGTTTCCATTAAATCCATGATGTCATCGTCACTCATGAACGATGTTTCAACGTCGATTTGGGTGAATTCTGGCTGACGATCCGCACGTAAGTCTTCGTCACGGAAACATTTAGCAATTTGGTAGTAACGATCAATACCGCCCACCATCAACAACTGTTTGAATAGCTGTGGAGATTGTGGCAGTGCGTAGAAACTACCGTTAGATACACGGCTTGGCACTAAATAGTCACGCGCACCTTCAGGAGTCGCACGTGTCAAAATTGGTGTTTCAACGTCTAAGAAACCATTGTCTTCGAAGTAGTTACGAATCAGGTTGGTTAACTTAGAACGGAAGCGTAAACGATCTAACATTTCTGGACGACGGATGTCCAAGAAACGGTATTTCAAACGAATTTCTTCAGAAATATTGGTGTTTTCGTCATTCAATGGGAAGGGCGGAGTTTCAGACTGAGCAAGAACTTCAATTTCTTTACCCAAGACTTCGATTTGACCGCTCACCATATTGGCATTTTCTGTGCCTTCATAACGGCGACGTACACGGCCTGTAATTTTTAATACAAATTCTGAACGTACTTTATCAGCAGTTGCGAATGCTTCAGGAGTATCTGGGTCAATAACCACTTGAACAAGACCATCACGGTCACGCATGTCAAGGAAGATTACACCACCGTGGTCACGGCGACGGTGTACCCAACCGCATAATGTTACGGTTTGGTCAATTTGAGCTTCGGTTAAAGAACCGCAGTAATGAGTTCGCATCATAGCGTTAGAAATCCAACTATATGGGTTAAGGTCAGCGAATACGTAAACAGCGTACCGCTTTGAGTAAAGGTAGGATTATGCCTCTTTGGGCATGTTGTCACAAGAACTTGGGTCAAAAACAATATCATTTTAAAGTGAATAGAGGAAAAGCCAGGGCTTTGTTTAACCCATCCTGCGATCTCTATCTAAAAATAAAAACAATAAACAGCCCAGACTAAAGGTGATCAGAAAGCCTTGGCTAAATTCATTAATAGAGCGACCAGTAAAATAATAGAGGTCCGATTGCCAGACTTCTGTAGAGATATAGCGTGCATAATCCCAGACCGAAAATAGGCCGGTAAATATAGAAAAGAGCAATAAGCCCCAGGCAAACGATTTGATTTTCACACTGACTGCAAGATATTGCTGATGAGTTTTATAATAATGCAGGCTCATCCACAGCATAAACGGCAAAACGATCACAGACGTGCCGATCTGTAAAATCCGGTGCAGCGGATAACTGTTGCCAAATAGCTGAAACTGTTGGGCTAAGACTTCATGAAAGGCAAAAGTTCGAAAATCGACATGGGTTAGTCCATCCCAGATTAAATGGGTGGCTGTACCAATGATGACTGCCAGACACATCACCAGGGTGAATTTTAGTGCTGAAAGGATATTGTGAATCTTTAAATCATGCTGAATACCGATGAAACGGTAAATCACGGGCCGGTAAATCAGGTACCAGACCGCACAAAAGGCCAGACCGATCCAGAGATCTGGATGAATCAGAGAAGACCATAAATGGGTGATATTAGAATTAGTATGAGTAAACAGACGATGCAGATCGGGAACCATGCTCCCAATTGCCAGCGCAGCAACAGGGAGTCTATTCCCAGTTAAATATGAAATAGGTGGAGCAAGCACAGCATGCGATAAGGTAAAGGGCATAAAGACAATGTTTTAATGGAATCAAAAATATTCAAAGGACATTCTAATAAAATATAGCACTGATTATCGTAAAGGATTGCAAAAACAATGAAATGTTATATTATAACATTCATCCAAAATACTGAATTTGAGCTTCGGTCATGTCCTTTCCTAAGAATCTAATAACATTGTCAATTTTTGCTGTAGTTGCACCTACAGTATTTGCAGAGCAATCCTCATCTTCTATCCCGGTTCAGACCATGGACACTATTCAGGTGCAAGCTCATCCATTGGTGCAGACTGCGGCGGATTTCGCGGTTGCAGATCAGGTCGTGGATCAGAAAGCGCTATCTGAACGTGCTACCACCATTGGGGATGCCTTGGCAGATGAGCTGGGTGTTTATTCTAATCAATATGGTTCAGGTTCAAGCCGTCCTGTGATTCGTGGTCAAGATGGTCCACGTGTGAAAGTGTTGCAGCATGCTTCTGAAACAGCGGATGTATCCACTTTGTCTCCTGACCATGCAGTAACCGTTGATCCGATTCTGGCAAAACAGGTGGAAGTAATTCGCGGTCCATCAACCTTGCTTTATGGTGCCGGTACAGTCGGTGGTCTGGTGAATGTCACTGATCAAAAAATTCCGACCCAGATGCCTGAAGATGGTTTGGAAGGTACAGTCGGCCTGCGTTATAACTCAGGCAGTGATGAAAAACTGGCAAGTGCTGGTGTGACAGCGGGTATTGGTGAAAACTTTGCTTTGCGTGTAGAAGGCTCAAAACGTAAAGCCAATGATTATATTGCACCGGATTATTTTCATGAGCATGATGACGAATTAGAAAAAGAACGTCGTGTGGGCAATACTTTTGCTGAAGGGCAAACAGTCAATATTGGCGGATCATGGATTCATGATCGTGGTTTTGTCGGTCTGTCTTATAGCAACCGTCAGGATCAGTATGGTTTGCCAGGTCATAGTCATGAATATCATGGTTGTGTTTTACATGGTGATCATTTTCATGGTTGTCCAACACCTAATCCAGAGGCACCAGCCCATGAAGAGCATGGTGGACCATGGGTAGATTTAAAATCTGAACGCTATGAAGTACGTACCGAACTGGAACAGCCTTTTGCCGGTGTTGAAAAACTACGTGCACATGCTAGCATTACCGATTATGAACACGATGAACTTGAAGAAAATGAAGTGATCAGTAACTTTAAAAGCAAAGGTTATGACGGTCGTTTAGAGTTGGTGCACGTACCAGTTGCAGGTTGGGAAGGGGTGATTGGAACCCAGATTTCACAGCAAAAAATTAATCTTGCCGCATCAGAGCATGACCATCATGAAGATGGCGATGAGGACGATGAAGAACATCATGTTCATGGTTCAGGTGTCGTGATGCCGGACACAAAAACTGACAAATTCAGTCTTTTTGCTTTAGAGCATAAGCAACTTGGCGATGTGCATGTTGAACTTGGTGCGCGTGTCGATCATCAAAAAGTGAAAGTAGATTCGGATCAGAAAGATTATTCGGGGACTGGTGTCTCTGCATCCGCTGCTGCCAACTGGGAATTTGCACCGAACTACAAACTTTCTGTAGTGGGATCACATCAGCAGCGTTTGCCTTTAGCTCAAGAACTCTATGCTGATGGCTTGCATTTTGCGACCAATACCTATGAACTAGGTAATCCTGATCTCGATAAAGAAACTTCAAATAATCTCGAGTTAGGTCTGCATTATGAAGGGGATAAACTGGATTACCATGTGCACGTGTATCACAACTGGTTTGATGATTATATCTATGGCGAAACGGTAGCGCAGAAAGGTAATTTACGTGGCGTGCAATATACCCAAGACAAAGCCAGATTCTATGGTACAGAAGCACAAGCCGGTTATCAGATCAATGATATGTATAAAGTCAGCGTCTTTGGGGACTATGTGCGTGGCAAGATTGAAGCTGAGAATGCACCACGTGTACCTGCAGGTCGCTTAGGCACCAAAGTAGAAGCAGACTTTGCCGATGGCTGGTCAGGTTTGGCTGAGTATTATCATGTCTTTAATCAGGACAAGATCGCCAGCTATGAAGATGAAACCCAAGGCTACAATATGGTGAATGTTGGCCTGAGTTATGCCAATAGCATTGCAGATAACAATGCTTATCGAGTTTATTTCAAGGCCAATAACCTGCTCGATGATCAGGTGTATTCACATACTTCATTCCTGTCTAATATTCCGCAGGTGGGTCGCAACTTTACTGTCGGCGTGCAGTATGATTTCTAACAGGTCTACTGAAATAATCGACCAAATCATCTAGATCTCACTGAAATCTACTTGAAAAATCATAAGATAAAACCTAGCCTGAGTATATTGGGTTAGGTTTTTTCTTATGCGTATCTTTCAACGAATTCACAATAAATTGAACTGGTCGAATCGCCGTTATGCGACTTTGATCATTAGTATGCTGGCTGTGGGTTATTTGGCTTCGGCAATCTACCACACGTATAAGCCTTTGCCGGAAGGTCTGAATTACACGGGCAAACTGCGTCATGCCGAAGTCAAGTTTCTGGCCGATCAGACTTATCTGGATGCCGAAGGAAAACAGCATTTAGATCATCGCATTTTTAATGAAATGCTGAAAATGATTGAAGAGGCCAAATCGCTGATTGTGCTGGATATGTTTTTATTTAATCAGCAAACCGGTGCATCTACGCAGCAGCATCAGGCATTGAGTCAACAACTGAGCGATGCTTTAATCAGTAAACGTCTGCTGCAGCCTGAGGTAGAAATCAAATTTATTACCGATCCGATCAATTCGGTCTATGGTGGAATTAGATCCGAGCAGTATCGGGAATTACGTCAGCACGGTATTGATGTGATTGAAACCAATCTGACGCCGTTGCGGGCTTCCAATCCAAGCTGGTCCGGCTTCTGGTATATCTGTTGCCAGGGCATTGGCAATAATCCGGAAACAGGCTGGTTGCCGAATCCATTTGGAACAGAAAAAATTACCCTGCGTAGTTATTTTGATTTGTTTAACTTTAAAGCCAATCATCGCAAAACCATGGTGGTGGATACCGATCAAGGCTGGAAAGCACTGGTCACATCCATGAATCCACATGATGGCAGTTCGCGGCATTCCAATATTGGCTTATTGGTCTGGGGCAGCACAGCCGTCGATATTCTGAAAACAGAACTGTCTGTAGGCATGATGTCACAAGCGAATATGCCAGCCATTGTCGCGGGAGATTTTCAGGCAGACCGTAGCCAGCCACAAGCTCAGGTGCTGACTGAAAAAGCCATTTATGATGCAATTCTGAATCTGATTCAGACCGCGAAAGCCAGTGAACAGATTGATCTGGCAATGTTTTATCTGTCTGAGCGAAAAATTATCAAAAGTCTGATAGCGGCCCATGAACGTGGTGTCAAAGTCCGGATTTTACTCGACCCAAATAAAGATGCCTTTGGCCGTGAAAAGAATGGAATTCCAAATCGGCAGGTGGCTTCAGAATTGCACGAAGCGGGTATAAATGTACGTTGGTGTCATACTCAGGGTGAGCAATGTCATAGCAAGATCCTAATGAAGCGCAATGCTCAGCAAGCTGAAATGATTTTAGGTTCGGCCAATTTTACGGTACGCAATTTGAAAAACTATAATCTGGAAACCAATATGCGCGTGGTGGGTCAGCCTCAGGCCGAAGTCTTCCGGGATGCCCAGCAATATTTTGAGGGTGCATGGTCAAATCTAAATGGCCGTTCGATGAGCGTAGACTATACGCAATATGCAGAAAACTCGTTCTTTAAATATTGGCTGTATCGTTTTATGGAATGGAGCGGCTGGTCGACGTTTTAATTTTAAATCCCTCCTGACCTCCCTTTTAAAAAGGGAGGAAAGTCCCTCTTTGAAAAAGAGGGACTTAGGGAGATTTTTTATTATCAGCTTTTTGATTCTGGATTCGGCGGAACCAACTGATCCAGCTCTTTATCCGTCAATTCATCCAGTTCAGAAATATCGGTTTTAATTTTCCATTGCGCTTCATCATCGACTGGATTTGGTAGACGCGCTTCTAACCAGTCACATACGACATCGGGCGGGAAATCGGCGTGATTACACTGGATTACCCAAGACAGGAAATCTTTGGCTACACCATTCATATATGGCGGTGGCGAAACTGGAAGGAACTGAGTTGGAAGACGTTCATTTTTAGAAATATAGTTCAGGACATGACCCAGCTCTTGCACAGTTTGCCAAGCCAGCGGATGATCGACATTGATCTGAAACTTAAACCACCATGCCTGTTTGCCATCTGAACCATAGCTATCAATCCGTTCTTTCTGAACACTCGGCACTTTAGAAAAATATTCATGTAAACGATCGAAATTTAAATCAGACACAGTATTCAACTCGAAACATTAAAAAAAGTAATTTTAGCATAAAGCAGTAGCTTGCCGACGTGCCTGTCAGATTGAAAATAGGCGAGCGCATTACAAAAAATTGCAGCTCCAGCGAGCTTATCCATATTTTCTGCATCTATTTTGTTTAAAATATAAGCAGATTATTCGGAGGAAGCTCAAATGAGAATCGTACTATCGAGTGCAATATTGGCTGCATTGCTATTAGGAGCTTCTGCACAAAGTATGGCTGGCAATGCTTGGGTGGGTTATGGTGGTGTAGATCGATCCACACCGAATTATCGCAGCGCTCCACGATCTTATGATCCACCACGGCAGTATTATCCGCAACGTCCGCTGCCACCAAGACCACATTACCCGCAACGACCACCATATTGGGGCTATCCACCTGCACAGAGTCAAAGTGGATTAAACATTCAGTATCAGGCACCGACCACTATTTATCAAAATTCGAATAGTTATAGCTGGGTCAATGGTGATCCGAATGTTGCCCGGATTGAAAGTTCGAGATATACGGTAATTACCGATTGGCAGCGTTTAGGGTTACCAGCACCACCGCGTGGCAGCTACTGGATTTATGAAAACGGACGCTATGTGCTGGTGCCGAATCGTTAAACTGCTCTAAACTCTGAACGGATAATTCAGTTATAAACGTCAATAACTCAAAAAGACCAAAATAGTTCCCTCTCCTGTGAGGAGATGAGTAGCACCTACGCAAGGGAGAGATTGCTTGAGATAAATCTCCCAAAACCCTAAACGAGGCTTAAGTATTACTTTAAGCTGAAGTGCAAAAAAAGAGGGCTTAAAAGACTATGCCAATTCATCATCTTCTGGACGCGGTGTTTTGCCAAGGGGTAATGGCTTTTCACTATGTTTGTCACGAATCACGGATGGATAAGTCCATGAGGCATAGCGCACCACTAATATCGCAAAGGCCAGAATCAGAATCGAACCGGTAATAATCACCAGATCCATGCTGGCTTTATGCGTGTGTTGAATATCTGCAATCAGCAAACGGGTCAGTGCAGTAATGGCAATATAAATCAGGAAACGTACTGGCATATGGTTGGTTTTGAAATAGATGCCGACCATGGCACCAAGTTCCAGATAAATAAACAACAGAAGAATGTCGTCAATGGTGGCGAACTGTTTCACGGTCAGAATGTCAATGACGGTATGGCCAGCGGACCAGATCACCATACAGCCAATAATAAACAGCGCAATATAATGAAAGCTTTCTACAGCAAGATTGCCAAGACGGTCGAGGAGAGCTTCAAATTTTTCAATTTTCGGACGTGATTTAGACATATTATCCTCCTGATTTTTCATGTGAAATAAAGATAGTTGCAGAATAACGTGCAAAGATCATGCACAGAATGATTGAATGAAAAATAAAGATTAAATTATTTGAACTTTTGCGCTTTTTTTAGACTAAATTGCTATATTGTATGGGTGGTAACATTGAATAAATAGGAGAAAAAAGTGTTAGATAAAATTCAAACAAAAATTAGCCAATTAGAAGCCGGAAAAAAATTAATCCTCGGCGTAGGCATTAAGGCTGAAGATATGCAAAAGGTGGTGGAGCTCTGCGAGTCTTTAGAGTCAGAGGGGAATATCAAAATTGTGAATAAACATTCGAATCCGAAAAGCAATAATCAGACGGATACCTTGCTAATTCAAAAAGTTTAATTGTTGCATTTTCATAAAAAACGCCTGCTGATGCAGGCGTTTTTATTGCAGATTTTTAGCTTAAGCTTGAGTCGTGAAATAATCTTCAGAGAAGTTCATGATGACGTCAGAACCTGATTTCACTTTAGTAATGCGTAATGCCAATTCAGGCAGAATGCGTTGTACAAAGTAACGTGCCAGAGCGATTTTATTTTGATAGAACTCACCGTCTTTATTTTTCGCTGCATTGGTAATGCGCGCGAACATATAAGAGAAGCTCAACAGACCTACAGCGTGCAGATAGTCAACTGCGGTTGCATTCGGGAAGTCATGGCTTTCTCGTGCTGCTTCCAGAATGTACTGAGTCACCGATTCAACTTCAGTTGCTGCATCCAGTGTGGCATCTTTAATAAAGTTTAGATCCGCATCCAGACTATTGGCAAAGTCACGGATTTCAGAGATATATTCAGAGATATATTCGCCGCCACATTTAATGGTTTTGCGGCCGATCAAGTCTTGTGACTGTACACCGTTGGTGCCTTCATAGATCTGGGAAATACGTAGGTCACGGATACATTGCTCCAAGCCCCATTCACGGATATAGCCATGACCACCGAAGACCATTTGTGCATCTAGGGTCGCCTGGAATGCGGTATCCGTTAAATACGCTTTCGCGATTGGTGTTAATAGCGCAACGCGGTCATTGGCTTTTTTCACCGCTTCAGGATCAGTAGAGAATTTGGTGATATCCAGTTGCTGACCTACATAAACTGCAAAGGCACGCGAAGCTTCGTTATTGGCACGTACATTCAGCAGCATACGGCGTACATCACCATGCACCAGAATGCTATCCGCAGGTTTGCTTGGTGACTGAACGCCAGCCGCACTACGACCCTGTAAACGGTCTGTGGCATATTGCGCAGCGTTTTGATAAGCGAATTCAGAAGCACCTAGGCCTTGAATACCCATCGACAGACGTTCGTAGTTCATCATCACGAACATCGCAGCGAGACCTTCGTTTTCTTTACCAACGAGGTAACCTTTGGCACCGTCAAAGTTCATGACACAAGTCGCAGATGCCTTGATCCCCATCTTGTGTTCGATTGAACCTGGGCCGACCGGATTACGCTCGCCGATAGAACCATCTTCATTGACCAAGAATTTCGGTACGATGAACAGGGAAATACCACGAGAGCCAGCAGGGGCATCTGGGGTTTTCGCTAGAACGAGGTGAATAATATTTTCCGCCAGGTCATGATCACCACCCGTGATGAAAATCTTGGTGCCGCTGATGCTATAAGTGCCGTCTTCGTTACGTTCAGCTTTGGTTTTGATAATACCCAGATCAGTACCGGCATGTGGTTCGGTTAAGCACATGGTGCCTGACCACTCACCCGAATAAATTTTAGGTAAATAGGTTTCTTTTTGTGCTTGTGAAGCATAGCTGTTCAGCGCCATGCCCGCACCAACAGAAAGCAATGGATACAGCATGAAAGACGGGTTGGTGGCAAACAGCATTTCATCAGAAAGTACCGTTAGCATTTTCGGCATTTCCTGGCCGCCCCATTCCATATCTGCGCCTAGACCAATCCAGCCGCCTTCTGCATATTGTTTGAATGCTTCTTTAAAACCAGCAGGTGTGGTCACATTGCCATTTTCAATTTTTGCGCCTTCTTCATCACCTGTACGGTTCAGTGGAAGCATGACGTTTTGCGAAAATTTTGCCATTTCTTCAAGAATCGCTTCTGCTGTCGCAGCATCCAGATGCGCTAGATTTTCATTGGCCTGCCAGAACGGTTCTGCATTGAAGACATCGTTCAGGATGAATTTCATATCGGCAAGTGGCGCGTTATAAATTGGCATGGTGTGTCACCTGTTTATTGTTTGATTAAATGAGTTTTAATCAGTCTAAAACACTCAAAATCTGAATGTTAGACGACTAAAGGTTAATTCTGTAACTCTTTATAAAGAAAAAGGACTGCCTGTTGATTGACCGTCCTTTTTCTGAAATGTAGCTAGTCTGAGACTAACTTAGAATGCAAAGTGTTCCGCATCCAGGTTCATCAATGGCTCTACACCTGTCGCAATCACTTCAACGTGTGAACGAACGCGTGGCAGGATTTTCTTGAAGTAGAAGCGTGCTGTCGTCACTTTGGCATTGTAGAAATCAACCTCAGTGGTGCCCGCAGCCAGTTGCTCCTGAGCAACCAATGCCATACGTGCCCATAGGTAAGCTAGAGTGACATAACCAGAGAAGTAGAGGTAATCGACTGCAGCCGCACCCACTTCTTCAGGGTTTTGCATCGCGCGCATACCAATCTGCATGGTCAGATCGCCCCATTCTTTGTTCAAGGCAGCCAATGGTTCAACGAATTCTTTCATTGCAGCATTGTCTTTGTGCGCTTCAGCAAATTTATGGATGATCTTGGTGAAGTCTTTCAACATTGCACCTTGCGTACCCAATACTTTACGGCCTAACAAGTCTAGTGCTTGAATCTCAGTGGTTCCTTCATAAATGGTAGAGATACGTGTATCTCGTGCAATTTGTTCCATACCGTATTCAGAAATGAAACCATGACCACCCAATACTTGAATACCGTGTTTTGCTGACTCTGAACCTGTTTCAGTTAAGAACGCTTTTGCAATTGGGGTTAAAAGAGACAAGATATTGTCAGAAGATTTGCGTTCTTCTTCAGTTGCACCTTGTTCAACGATATCTGCGTGTAGACACAACAGATACACTAGTGCGCGACCACCTTCTGCAAATGCTTTCTGCGTCAACAGCATGTTACGTACCGCAGGATGCACAATGATTGGATCTGCTTCTTTTTCAGGGGCTTTCGGGCCAGAAAGTGAACGCATCGCTAAGCGATCTTTGGCATAAGTCAAGGCACCTTGGAATGCACCTTCAGAGGCTGAAAGACCTTGTACAGCAGTACCAATACGTGCAGTGTTCATGAACGTGAACATGCAGTTTAAACCACGGTTTTCAGGGCCAATCAAGAAACCTTTCGCGTTATCAAAGTTGATGACGCAAGTTGCGTTACCATGAATCCCCATTTTGTGTTCGATTGAACCACAACGAACTGCGTTACGCTCGCCTAAAGAGCCATCTGCATTTACATTGAACTTTGGTACGATAAATAAAGAGATACCCTTAGTACCTTTAGGTGCGCCAGGAAGACGAGCAAGAACAATATGGACAATGTTCTCAGCCATGTCATGTTCACCCGCTGAGATAAAGATTTTCTCGCCTGTGATGGCATAGCTACCGTCTGCTTGAGGCTCAGCTTTGGTGCGAATGATACCTAAATCAGAACCTGCATGTGATTCAGTAAGACACATGGTGCCGGTCCAAACACCTGAAACCAAGTTAGGTAGGTAGGTGGATTTTTGTTCGTCTGAACCATGATGTTCTAGGGTACGTACTGCACCGTGAGAAAGGCCAGGATACATTCCCCATGCCCAGTTCGCAGTACCCACCATTTCAGAAATCACGTTACCTAAAGATACAGGAAGGCCTTGACCGCCGTATTGCTCTTCAGCCGACAATGATGGGAAACCCAGTTCGATATATTTTTGATACGCTTCTTTGAAGCCCGCTGGTGTTGTGACCACACCATCGTTCCACGTACAACCTTCTAGGTCACCGCTTTGGTTAATTGGAGATAATTCATTTTCACAGAAGTCTGCAGCAGCTTCTAAATATTGGTCAACCAATTCACGGTTTACAGTTTCCTGAAATGCAGGCAATTTAGAGTAATGTTCTTCTGCGTTAAGTAACTCATGCAGTACAAATTGCATATCACGTAAAGGCGCTTTGTATTGTGGCATATCGGTTTCCTCAATACTGGTTGAACCAGCGTTATAATCTTAGATGAACTAAAACCTGTCTTCACTGACACGGTTTGGAATGATCTAATCGTGCAACAACTTCCCCTGCGGTACAAGCTTTTCGGGGTGTTTTCTTGGTGACTGTAAAGTCAAAGATTAATCTGCATGACGCATTAAAGGTCTTGAGTATAAAGACTTTAGCCATATTCTGCAGGAAATGAATAGTCAACTGTATGCATGAAAGAGCACGCAATAAAAAAGCACCCGAAGGTGCTAGTCGTGAAGCCTTGATTCCTATGCATTAATAGGTAGAGGCTGTGGGCTGGAAACGGACATGACATTTGCCATTGATAGTTTGTTCGCTCATCTTGATCTGTGCAGCAGTCCCGTCTTTTTTGCCTTGACAGGCTTGCAGCATGGCTCGTTGATGTGCCTGATGTTGAGCGAGGCGCTGATCAAACTGTTTAGTCAATTCTGCACGTTTGGCATCCGTCAAGACTTCACCGTGCATCATGCCTCTACGCATATCGGCACGCATCGGACGATGCTCAGCTTTCATGTCGCGATGGCTTTTCATCTCTTTATGATCTGCTTTAAAGACCATCTTGCAGGTGCCGTCTATGGTTTTATCGCCAGTCTTGATTTGAACAGCCGAGCCCACAGCTTTATTGTCGCAGGCCTGTTGAAGCTGTTTGGCAAACTGCATGCGTTCTGCACGCTTTGCCTTAAACTGTTCACGCTGTTCGGGAGTTAGATGCTGTTTTTTGCCTTCATGATGTTTCATCGTATGGGGGTGATCATTATGTTTCATCATATGGGGGTGATCATTGTTTGGGACATTACTGGTGGATTGACAGGCAGTCAACGCACCCATTGATAAAACACTTGCACTGATTAAAGCTATTTTTGTCATGGTTTGCATTGTATTTATCCCCGTCAAGAAGCTGATTCTATGTCAGATAAAGATTAAACAATAAAGATGAAGAAACAATGAAGAGTTTTTTGCTGCGGTGTTCGCTACAATAATGAATATAGAAGAAAAATTGAGATTTCTATTTTGAACATTCGCCGCATTCCCATTGCATTACGTCTATTTTTGACCGTGCTGTTGACCACGCTGGTCATTACCACGGTAAGTCTAGGTGTATTGCATCTGAATATGCAGCGTAATTTCGCCCGTTATGTCGCTGATGTCGAAATGCAGAAGCTGGATTATGTGATTGAAAATCTGGCAGATGTCTATGCAGTCTATCAGGACTGGGGCAATGCGATTCAGGCACAGATCCTCCAGATGGAAGGTGAAGCCGCACCGGATGATTATGACCGTTTGTCACGCTGGTGGTTACGCCGTCAGTATGATATTGCCTTGCAGCAGCGTTATTTTCAGGAACAGACTCTGGCTCAGGTCGCACCCAGTATGGTAGATCCGGCGCTGCCACAACGTCAGGTCAATGAAGAAGAATTACGTGTGCTGGCATCTAATTTGCCTTCACAGTTTCAGCCCTTTGAAGGCTTGAAATTCCCGCTCAGCTCCAATCAGAATCTGTTTAGGGCTGATCGCAAGAATGGGGAACAGCCAGCACAGCAGCCGACCGGCAAGAAACAGTTTATCCAGATGCCGGATCGTCTTGGTCTCAGTTCACGTCTTTCTCTGTATGATGCCAAGCGTCGTTTTGTGGTCGGTGAGGCTTCGGATGAGCAGGTCTCTTATCGCCCAATTATGGTGAATAACCAGATTGTCGGCTATTTGGGCTTAAAACCGGTTCTGGATCAGGATGATGCCTTAAGTATCAATTTCTTTAGTAACCAGAAGCGTTATTTATTTCTGGTTTATGCACTCAGTATTTTGGCAAGTCTGATTGCTTCCCTGTTATTAGCGACTTATTTCAAAAAGCCGATACAACGTCTGCTCAATGGTACGCGTGCCTTGACTCAGGGAAATTATCAATATCAGGTTAAAGTAAACCGGAATGATGAATTAGGTGATTTATCCAATGAATTAAATGCATTGGCGGTAATTCTGGATCAGCATGAAACCTCGCGCCGTCAGTGGGTGGCAGATACCTCGCATGAGTTAAAAACGCCACTAGCAGTCTTACAGGCACAGATTGAAGCGATGCAGGACGGGATTCGTAAACCAACCCCTGAACATTTTGCGTCTATGCTGGCGCAGGTAAACAGCCTGAAAAAACTGACCCAAGATCTGGCCGCATTGGCACAGGTCGATGCCCAGCAATTGCAATTCTATTTCTCGACGGTGAATCCGTGGGAGGTTGTGCAGCAGGAACTCATTAACTTCCAGCCGAACTTTGAACAGGCTGAATTAGTAGTTACTGCAGATGGCGAAGGGACTGATTTAAATCTGGATCTAGATCGTTTTAAACAGATTGTGGCGAACTTGCTGAGTAACAGTATTCGCTATACTGAAGCAGGCGGGCAAGTGCATATTCATACGACACAAGATGATAAAGAATGGACCTTATATATCGATGATAGTCCCTTTGGCCTGACTGATGAACAACTGGCGCGTATTGGCGAGCGTTTCTACCGTGTCGATGATTCGCGTACCCGAGCGACTGGCGGAACCGGACTGGGTTTGGCATTATCATGTAAAATTACGCAGGCGCTGGGCGGCAGCTTAAGCTTTGCACATTCACCACTGGGTGGTTTACGATGCAAGCTGAGCTTTCCTAAACAAATGAAACCATGAAGGGAATAGATTGATGAAACATGTCATGCTGGTTGAAGATGAAATCGAACTTGCACAGTTAGTGCGAGACTATCTGGAAGCTGCTGGTTTTGAGGTCAGTATGTTTCATGATGGGCAGGAAGCATATAACAGTTTTACCCAACGTAAACCGAGCCTGATGATTCTGGACTTGATGGTACCACGTATGGATGGCCTGACCATTTGCCGTAAAGTCCGTGAACAGTCGGATTTACCGATTATTATGGTGACCGCGCGTACTGAAGAAATTGACCGGGTATTGGGTCTGAATATGGGTGCAGATGATTATCTCTGTAAACCGTTTAGCCCGAAGGAACTGGTCGCGCGTGTACAGGCTGTGTTACGTCGTCTGGACCGTAAATCAGAACCGGAAAGCAATGATTTATTCCGCATGGACAAATCACAACAGCGCATCTGGTACCAGCAAAAAGCCTTGAATTTAACGCCAACTGAATTCCGTTTGCTGGAGTTATTCCTAGAACATGTCGGACAGGTATATTCACGTGCGCAATTGCTGGATCATATTAATCCGGACAGTTTTGATGTGGCTGACCGTGTCATTGACAGTCATATCAAGAATTTGCGCCGTAAGATTTCAGATGCGGCTGAAACCGGCAACCGTCATGAGTGGATTCAGGCGGTGTATGGGGTCGGTTACCGTTTTGAATATCCTGAAGACTGATTAAGTTTTTAATGTTTAAGAGAAGCGAATAGGTGAGAACTTATTCGCTTTCTTTATAAAGCATTATTTTTTTGATTTTATGAAAAGAACAGTACACTTGTATAATGCCTCCTGGATCATTTTAGAGGGTTCTGAAACCTATGGTTTGGATGGTTAAGAATTTATTCTGATCGAGGGCGAAAAACTGTTGGCTATCAATATTTTAATTTATTTCAATATAATAATGAATGCAGTCTCTAGTATCCTCACAGATTAAAGGAAATCTTGCCCAATTTTTTAAAATGCCTGTTTGGGTGAAACCTGATTCAATCAGGACGTTTTTTGATCTGGTATGTTCTGCATCACAAAAAGTCTCAATTCTTTCAAGAGTGCTATTATCTTTTAAATAAGTAAGTACAGCTTTTAGTGACTCTTGCATGAACCCTTGTCCTTGAAATTTTTTTCCTAGCCCAAAGTGGATTTCCCCACAATTCTCTTTATTAAAAAACAATACAATTCCCAGAGCCAAATCGGTTTTCTGGTCGCTGACAATCCAGGCAAAATTTTTATCTGGGTCTTCCCAGTTGACCCCACACCAATTTTCCAACATGTTTTTTGTCTGACATATATTTTTATGTGGCATTCTCTGGAGGTATTTGCTCGCTTCCCAGTCTCCGAAATATTCAGTAAAGAGAGAATTTTCATCCCCAGTCTGAAATTTACGTAAATTTAGACGATCAGTTTTTATAGGCGAAGCTAATACTTTGCGAGTTTTCATAGTTATTTAATTTAAAATTCTAGCCTTAGTTTAAAAATATATGATCAGCTTCTTCTAGTACAGCTTAAATGCTCCTAAATAATTTAATTCTTTGCTGATCTACTTTCTTCAATTTTGCCACCACCAGCTTATAAGAATTCAGCACCAAATCTTTAATCAAAGATTCATCCAGATCTTCATCCTCGTAAACTGAAATCCAATGCTGTTTATTCATATGCCAGCCCGTATGAATATAAGGATAAATATCCCGCAGCATTGCACCATGCTCAGGCTCGACTTTTAAATTAATCGCAGCTTTTCCTTGCAAATGAAAAGTCAGCATAAAGACTTTATCCATGACTTTAAATACATCACAACCTTCACCAAAAGGCTGAGTGACAGTGACTTCCGGCAGTTTTAATGCAGTCGATGAAGCAACAATGTGTAGGGTCATAAGTTATGGATAGCTCATCATAAAACTGTGGATAATGCTTAAATTATCCACAGTTTTTATTTTGGATGTGAATAAATTAAGACGAACAACTCACCATCACTTCAGGCACATCACTTGGCAATGGCGCTAAATCTTCAGGCTGTTCCAAATCGGGCTGTTTCAGGTAAGGCTGACTGAGTAATTTAAACAGACGGTCTACTTCAGAAAAATCATCCCGCTCTGCCAGTTCAATGGCTTTCTGTGCCATATGATTCCGCAGAATATAATGCGGATTGGCCAGTTGCATGGCGGCATCCAATTCTTCTATATCCTGGTGTTCACGGATAGATTCATATTGCGCCAAGAATGCTTCAAACTGACGACGGTCTAAGCAATCATCTTTCATGGCTTCATAGTCTTTATTTTGCAACCGGATAAAACTTTGGGTGTAGTCCAGTTGTTCACTCTGTAAAATGCGCAGAAAGGCCATTGCGCAGTCAAAACTGTCTTTATGGAAACTTGGCAAGCCCATTTTCTGGTTTAAACCATGTTTATAATGCTCTAAAAATGTTGGCTCATAGTGCTCCAGACACGCTGCTAAATCCTGTTTCCATTGTTCTTTGTCATAATCTGTAGGGCAGAGCGGCACCAGATTGTTTAACCATTGCCACAAATTCCAGTGTCCGATACTTGGCTGCTGCTGATAGGTATAACGCCCTTGATAATCCGAGTGGTTATTGATCCAGTTCGGACGGAAGCGCTCCATAAAGCCATAAGGACCAAAGTCCAAAGTTGAACCGGTAATATTCAGGTTGTCGGTATTCATCACGCCATGTGCAAAACCGACCAGTTGCCATTTGGCAATCATCACCGCAGTGCGCTGAATAACTTTGGTGGCAAAGCTCAGAATCGGCTGTTCGGCTTGCAGGCATTCTGGATAATGCCATTCGATACATTTCTGGATAAATTCAGCTAGTAGATCTGGCTGATACTGATTGATCCATTCAAAATGGCCGAAACGGATATGACAGTCTGAAGTACGCAACATCATCGCGCCCGGTTCTAGCTTCTCACGCTGAATACCTTGGATTGATGAAGTAAAACCGACCGCATTACTGGATGCTACACCCAAGGCATTTAAGGCATGACCCGCCAGATACTCACGAATGACTGACCGCAGCACGGCACGACCATCGCCCATGCGTGAATATGGCGTTGCACCAGCACCTTTTAGATGTAGGTCAATGGTCTGCTGGTTCTGATCCAGAATCTGAGCAATCAACAACCCACGACCATCTCCCAACTGTCCTGCCCATTGCCCAAACTGATGGCCTGCATAGACCATAGCCAAAGGTTCAAACTCAGCAAAGACTTTCTGACCACTACAAATCTCGACCCATTGCGCCTTGTCTTCATCCGACCATTGTAGTTGTTCTGCCAAAGCGGCATTGAAGTGCCCGGCTTTTGCACCTTTTAACGGCAGCGGAACTTGATGATGATAGAGGCGAGCAGGTAGTGTTTGATAGCGAGAGTTAAAATACATAGCATCAGTACAGGATTGGAATACATGAACTATAACAAAGATAGCTGTATAAAACTGTTGTATAAGCGAGAGTTCACGTTATCTTTCGGACATAAAAAAAGCCCCAATCGGGGCTTTAGTGTTCAACAGCTTTTATTGAGAAACTGCAGATTTTTTCAGATTACGAACCAGTAGATTCAAGGTTTGACGATGATGAGAAAGACGCTGTTCAACCAGCTGGAATTCAACTTTCAGCTTGTCATCCATCTGATGGATTTTTTCAGCCATCGATGCTTTCTTGACCTGAATTTCCTGTTCTTTCAGCTTCGCCCAGTCATTTAAAGTTTGGGTAAATGCATCATATTCCTGTGCGATCTTGGTTTTTACCGCCGAGATATCTTCAGAAACATCATGGCCATATACCGCAAGATCCTGTTCAGCATATTTAAACTTCATTGCCAATTCCGCTTTTTTGATATTAAAGCTAGGAATGCGGCGCAAGTTTTTAGCTAAACCAAGTTTAGAACAAGTCCAGATCAACCATTTAGTTGGATCGTATTGCCACCATTTTACGCCGTTACGGTAATCGTATTGGAAAATGTGGTGATAGTTATGATAACCCTCACCCCAAGTTGCAACCGCGAGTACGAAGTTGTCACGTGCAGTATTTTCGTCGGTATAAGGACGATTTCCCCACATGTGGCAAAGTGAGTTAATGAAGAAGGTTACATGATGGCTCAGGATTAAACGCATTAATCCACCCAACAGCAACACGCCCCAGACATCGCCGACTGCCCAACCAATTGGCAATAAAATCGCAGCATGAACAGCAATCACTAAAGGAACGTAGTATTTGTCCTGGAACATCACCACTTTGTCTTTTAACAGATCTGGCGCATTTTTATAATTGGCTGCACCTGATGGATAATCACGTAACATCCAACCAATATGTGCATACCAGAAGCCTTTATTGATCGAGTACGGGTCTTGATCAACATCATCGACATGACGGTGATGAGTACGGTGACCAGATGCCCAGAATAAAATACTGTTCTGTACAGCAAATGTACCCATAATCATCAAGATGATTTTTAATGGTAAAGTGGCTTCATAAGCACGATGTGCCCACAGGCGATGGTATCCTGCTGTAATGCCGAGGCTGCTTACGCCCAGTAAAACAAACATACTGATCCAAGCGGCAGCGCTAAAATCATGGTGATACGCATACAACGGAATCGCGATCAGGGCTACAATCGGTAAAAATACCAATGCAAACACAGCAATCCAGTTGATGGGGGCTTTGGGTAAGGGAGCATTCATCTCCAACAGCACTCCTAGAACCTCGGAAGGTATAACAAAAAGCAGAAACTACTGTTGGTTTTAACAGCAGCCTATCTTGTCCATATTAGCATGTGCCCTAAGGCATCACTAGCATTATTGTACGGTTGTATTGTACTTGTCGGTAACAGAATAAGTAGGGCAGAAGTGACCATTTTGCGAGCGTAGACAGGCTCTGATTTCCGACTAAGTGACTGAGGATTATCACTCTTTCAGAAAATTGAAACAGAATGAATCAGATGAAAATCGTTGTTCATAATTTCTACAATATTATCAGCAAATTTGCGGAATATAGATGTTGAACAACTTTATTTCACTTTCAAATAAAATCTGATTAAGGACGATTCACGCTTTCCTTATTGTATTATCGACATGAACTGGGTCAAGAAATACCGAGATCAATCAAGGCTAAGAGAGATTATCTAGAGTTGTTGTAGCATCAATTTTGGATAATCGGTAATCAGCCCCTGAATGCCCCAGTCTCGCAGCTGTTTAGCTCGGGTCACATCATTGACCGTCCAGACACTGATATTCAACTCGGCAGCCTGAGTGGCCTGAATCAGGTCTTTACTGGCCAGTTCATCCATCCAGCCAATATGACAGCATCCAAGTTCCAGCGCCTGATCAATGGCCTGATGTTTGACATCGGTTTCAATCAATAAACCGCGTTTTAAACGTGAGTTTTGCTGTTTGAAAGCATCCAGAATTTTGGCATCAAAGCTGGTAATAATAGCTGCCTGCTCATAGCCTTGTAACTGCTGTTCGACTTCAAACGCGATTTTTTCAGCTGCTGCTTCAGATGCTACGCTTTTAATTTCGACTTCAATATGCTCGAAATTTCGAATGACATTTAAGGTTTGATCGAGCAGTGGGGTCGATTCAATTTTATTCCATTCTGACCAGGCCACTGCGTGATTATATTGGGTAAGATCTTGACGGTTACACTCGTATAGATGCTTCTGCAAACCGGTGGTACGCACAAAGTCGTCATCATGCATGATGATTAAGGCATTGTCTTTGAGCTGACGGACATCAAACTCAACGGCGCGAATGCCGATCTCCTGAATATATTGAAAACCGCCCAAGGTATTTTCAGGGGCTTCGCCACGTGCACCACGATGACCAATTATGCGCATAAGATGCTCATGAGTGGGAAAGTTAAGTTCATTTTGCGAGGGCTACGTGACAGAAGAGTGACACTTTCTATTTTCGTCAGATGTTCTGTAAAATCAAGAGACATCTGACGTGTATTTTTAGATAGCAACTTGAAACATAATTTTACTTTTCGATGCTGTCATTGATATTTTTTTGCCACAGCACTTCGGAACCGCCCTCAGCACGTTGCAGGGTACGTGATGCTACAAATAACCAGTCCGATAAACGATTAAGTAGTTGCAGTGACGCTGCCTGAATATTTTGGTCACGGTGATGTACCGACATGACGCTGCGTTCTGCACGACGGCAAACAGCGCGGGCCTGATGGGCAAAGCTACACACCAACGTTCCGGTAGGCAAAATAAAGTCTTTGAGCATTGGTAAGGCCGCATTCATTCGGTCGATATCATTTTCCAAAAACTCAATCGATACCGGTTGCACCAGATTAAAACCCGGAATGCAGACTTCGCCGCCCAGATCAAATAGCCAGTGCTGAATCAGGCTTAAAGATTTATCCCAAGCGGCTTGATCTTTAATAGTGCTTGCTGAAATTTGTGCGCGTAATACGCCAATCACGGCATTCAGTTCGTCGACATCGCCGAGTGCATCAATACGTAAATCATCTTTGGCAACACGTGAGCCATCACCGAGTCCGGTAGTGCCTGAATCGCCTGTGCGCGTGTAAATTTTACTTAAACGGTGGCCCATATGTGTTCCTTGAATTTTTAATGAAGATAATAAAAAAGGATAATGTCGGTCATAACATTATCCATAAACTGCGCTGTTTTAAAGTTTTTTGCTGTTTAGAGCTTAGTATTTAAAAGTGATGCCTGCAGAAGCGAGACGGCCACCGTTCACATAGTACTGGTCGCCAGCGCTATGCACAGTTTTGTATTTCACATCACCGACATTTTCAATGTTAGTAAACAGTTTAACTGTTGGATTAATATTCCAATATGCATTTAAGTCAACACGTGCATAACCTGGAATATCACGACTAAAGTCCTTCGCTTTCGATTTTGCTACCAGTGCAGCACTTAAACCGTAATCGGCATTTTGTAGACCTGTCGATACAGTGAATGACTGACGAGGGCGACGTAATAGCTCTGAATTCTGTTTCGTATCTTCAGTTTTGACATAAGTGTAACCGGCATTAATAAAGAACTGATCTTTTGCCCATTGTGCCGTCAATTCGCCGCCAGTCATCTTGGCTTCATCAATGTTTTGGTTTTGGTAAACAGTAGTTGGAAGCCACTCTTCTCCACAATCAATAATACATTCCGAATTAATTAAATTATCGACTTCCGTATAGAAAGCGGAAGCACCTACTAAAATATTTAATGGAAGTTTTTGATCTATCCCCATTTCATACGAAATGCTTTCTTCAGGCTTCAGTTGATCATTGCCGCCAAAAGCATACATATCATTTAAAGTCGGTGCCTTAAATGCTGAACCAATATTGGTATAAATGCTGGTATTAGGGAGCAGTTGATAACGGATACCACCTTGTGCAACGGTATGTGAGCCAAACTTTTCGTTATCTTCGACACGCACACCCATCTGAGTGCTTAAGCTATTTGTCTGATACTGATGCTGAATATAGTAGCCTGTTGAATTAATATCTTCATCAATAGCCTGGGTTTTTGCATCGGTATTACGCTGGGTAATGCCCAGTAAAACATTTTGTGCTGCTGTGAAATTCCATTTGCCATAGATTTCTGCTTCTTGCGTGGTGCTATGTACAAAGCTGCTTGATGTGACCTGATCTAAGTCATCTTTAAACTGAGATAGACGTGCATTAATTTCAGTGGCTTGTGTTGGGTTAATACGACCTTTTAAGTTTACAATTTTATTTTCAAAATCTTGGCTGGAAAATGCACCCCAATTACTGTATTGGACATTTCCTGAATTTTGACTGTAATCGAGTGATGTTGCATAACGCTCTTTTTCAATACCGAATTTTGCACTATAGCCTTTTTGATCATAACTGTAGTCACGGTTGTCATTGATATTGAATACAGGTGTGCCGTCAGTTTCTAAAACTTGACCGCGAATCTGCGCATACACCCCATTTTCTGCCAAGTCAGCCCCAATAATTGATTTGTAGGTTTGATTCTCACCAATTTCACCTGTTACAAAGGCACTCGTTTTTTCAGGCGTTTTTGTTACAAACTGCACTACACCACCAATTGCGTCTGTACCATAAAGCACAGACGCAGGGCCTTTTAATACTTCAATCTGTTTAAGATCAGTGGTGTCTAAAAAAGGAATAGACGCTGCACCTGTGGTGGCTGTATTTAAACGAACACCATCACGTAGTACTAAAACTTGATTGGAATTGGTACCGCGTAAAAAAATAGAAGTTTGCTGGCCATAACCACCCGATTGCACGACATTAATACTTGGGTCTGTTTTGAGTAAATCTGGTAGTGATTTAAGAGGTGATTGCTCAAGAATTACAGGTTCAATAATCGAAATACGCGCTGGTACATTTTCAATGTTTTCTGCAGAGCGAGTTGCCGTGACCACAATGGTATCTAAAGATGCTTTCGCAACTTTTTGCTCGTTAGCAAAAACAGATGAAGTGGTACCCAACGCAAGTGCGATCGCACCTACCAAGGCAGTAGGTTGACAATGAAGTGACATGTTAAAGCTCCCTACATTCACTTCCCCGTGAATGATTGAGTTATAGAACACAACAAGCAGGTTTCCGGACTTAAATGTGCAAAGCAGCGACTTTGCTGTATATCCACCTTCCCACATCAAGATGCAGTGGTGTAAACCGAAGAGTTTAAATTGATAGACGTTTCATTTTTTACCGTTGCGGGGGCAGTGCTGGATTTACACCAGCTTCCCTAAAGCCTGAAGGCTTGGACTTGCTGCAAAGTGAGCGCAGTATAAAGTTTGTATGCCTTATAAACAATCTGCATCGAGAATAATCCGGATGAACTTTTACGCAAGTCAGAAAAATTGCATTACAATGATTTGCCCCAATCTTACAGATTGTTCAATACATTGGTAGATCTAGAGCCAACATAATATGCGAACCCGTGCCAAAATTTGTGGAATCACCCGAGTTGAAGATGTACATGCCGTAGCCAATGCTGGCTGTGACGCGATAGGATTTGTATTTTATCCACCGAGTCCGCGGCATGTCACTTTAGAGCAGGCTGAAATCCTGATTCAGTCGGTTCCAGCTTATGTACAGGCGGTGGGTTTATTTGTGAATAGTCACGCAGATGAAATCCAGGCGATTTTAAATAAAATACCGCTGGATATTTTACAATTTCATGGCGATGAAACACCTGAACAGTGTCAGGCTATCGCCCAGCAGGTCGGACGCCGTTGGTATAAAGCCATTCAGGTAAAACCTGATCTGGATGCAGTCGCAGAAATTCAAGGTTATCAAGATGCAGGCGCAAGCGCAGTGCTATTAGATGCATGGCATCCTGATCTGAAAGGTGGCACAGGGCACAGCTTCGATTGGGACACATTTCCCAAACTCAATATTCCCTTGATCTTGGCAGGCGGTTTAAATCCTGACAATATTGAACAGGCAATTCTCACCACACAGGCGTATGCCGTCGATGTGAGTGGCGGTGTCGAGTCCGCAAAAGGTATTAAAGACCAACAACTCATAGAACGCTTTATGCAAGGAGTCCATCGTGGATCAGCAAAGTACTAGCCAGAACAGTCAGGCAGTTGACTATACCCAATTCCCGGATGAACGCGGGCATTTCGGTATTCATGGCGGACGTTTTGTGTCAGAAACACTCATGGCGGCTTTAGAAGACTTGGAAAAGCTCTATTTCCGTATGAAAGATGATGCGCAGTTTTTGGCAGAATTTGACCGTGACATGGCGTTTTACGTCGGTCGTCCGAGTCCTTTATATCATGCTGAACGATGGTCGAAAGAGTTGGGTGGCGCACAGATTTACCTGAAACGTGAAGACCTGAACCATACCGGTTCGCACAAAGTAAATAACACAATCGGTCAGGCCTTACTGGCGAAGCTTTCCGGCAAGAAACGTATTATTGCCGAAACAGGTGCAGGCCAGCATGGTGTAGCAACGGCAACAATTGCAGCACGTTTAGGTCTTGAATGTGTAGTATTCATGGGCGCAGACGATGTAAAACGTCAAGCGATGAACGTCTACCGTATGCGTTTATTAGGCGCGACGGTTGTGCCGGTAGAAAGTGGCTCCAAAACATTGAAAGATGCCATGAACGAAGCCATGCGTGACTGGGTGACCAATGTTGATTCAACCTATTATGTGATTGGTACCGTGGCAGGTCCACACCCATATCCGCAGCTGGTTCGTGATTTCCAGTCGATCATCGGTCGTGAAGCACGCCGTCAAATTTTGGAACAGGCTGGCCGTTTACCAGATGCCCTAGTGGCATGTGTCGGTGGTGGATCTAATGCAATGGGCTTGTTCTATCCATTCCTGAATGACCAAGACGTGAAAATGTATGGTGTTGAAGCAGCAGGTCATGGGATTGAATCAGGCAAGCACTCTGCGCCATTGAATGCCGGTCATGTCGGTGTCCTGCATGGTAACCGAACTTACCTGATGTCGGATGCGCAAGGCCAGATCATCGAAACCCATTCAATTTCTGCAGGTCTGGATTATCCGGGTGTGGGTCCGGAACATAGCTTCCTGAAAGATATGGCCCGTGTTAAATACGTACCGATCAATGATCAGGAAGCTTTACAAGGTTTCCGCGACTTGACCAAGATTGAAGGCATTATTCCGGCGTTAGAAAGCGCACATGCTATGGCTTATGTCACTAAACTTGCACCGACCATGGACAAGGATCAAATTATTATTGCGACGGTTTCAGGTCGTGGTGATAAGGACTTGATGACCGTTGCCCGTATTGATGGCGTAGAAATGGTTGAGATGTAAGCTCCTTAAAGTCCTCTCCTTATAGGAGAGGGTTGGATGAGGTTAAATCTCACAAAAGGATAAGTTAAAAAATCGTGCTAATAAAAATTAGCACGATTTTTTATTGAGTAGATTTTGAAAAAACATGCCTGTATGGAATTAAGAAAATTCACCTTGCGCGCGCTCTTTGGCCCATTCGCGTAAAACAAATTTCTGCAATTTACCGGTCGAGGTTTTTGGAATTTCGGTAATCACCACATCCTTAGGCACTTTAAAGCGGGCCAGATGTTCACGGCAAAATTCCATAATTTCTTCTTCAGTGGCCTTGGTGCCTTCTTTGAGCTCAATAAAGGCACAAGGAACTTCCTGCCAGCGTGGATCAGGCTTGGCGACTACCGCTGCAGTCAGCACCGCCGGATGCTGATACAGTACTTCTTCCACTTCAAGCGATGAAATATTTTCCCCGCCGGAAATAATCACATCTTTGGAACGGTCGGTAATTTTTGCATAGCCATCCGGTTGGCATACCGCCAGATCCCCCGTATGGAACCAGCCACCAGCAAAGGCTTCTGCTGTCGCCTCAGGATTTTTCAGATAACCTTTCATCACGATATTGCCACGGAACATGATTTCACCCATGGTCTGACCATCATGTGGCACTTCCTGCATGGTATCCGGATCAAGCACTTTCATGCCATCTTGCAATGGATACGGGACGCCTTGACGGGAGTGCAACTGTGCCTGTTCCTGAATAGACAGATCGCTCCAGCCTGCCTGTGAAGCGCAGAGTGCAGAAGGGCCATAGGTTTCAGTCAAGCCGTAAACATGCGTGACATTAATGCCGATATTGCGCATGCCTTCAATAATTGCTGCTGGAGGTGCGGCACCCGCCACCATCACTTCGACACGATGATCAATTTTGGTCTTTTTCTCTTCAGGTGCGTTAATCAGCATTGACAAGACAATTGGTGCACCGCAGAAGTAATCGACTTTATGTTCGGCAATCAGTTTAAAGATCAGTTCAGCATCGACTTTACGCAAGCAAACGTTGGTTCCGCCATTGGCCGCCATGGTCCAGGCAAAGCACCAGCCATTACAGTGGAACAGCGGAAGTGTCCATAAATAGGTAGCGCGTGGTGTCATGCCACAGGCGATAATATTACTGGCTGCGTTAATGTAGGCACCGCGATGATGATAGACCACGCCTTTCGGATTGCCGGTGGTACCGGAGGTATAACTTAAGCTGATAGCATCCCATTCATCTTGAGGTAAATGCCATTCAAAGTTTGCATCGCCTTGCGCAATCCAGTCTTCATATTCGATTTGGCCAATACGCTGGTCTTCACCTTCAAACTCTGCATCAGCCACATCAATGACATAAATGTCTTGTGAAACTAGAGCGAGTGCTTCAGTCGCAAGTGCAGTAAATTCAGGATCAACCAATAATACTTTGCTTTCGGCATGCTCCAGCATAAAGGCAAGTGTCTTGGCATCCAGGCGGGTATTTAAGGTGTTGAGGACTGCGCCTGCCATCGGCACAGCAAAATGCGCTTCGATCATGGCAGGGACGTTAGGCAGTAGAACAGACACAGTATCATTTTTACCGATGCCTAATTTTTGGAGTTGGTTGGCAAACTGACGACAACGGTTGTATTTTTCACGCCAAGTGATCCGGCGCTTACCGTGAATAATCGCGTTCTGATTTGGATAGATATAAGCTGCACGATCAAGATAGCGTAAAGGCGATAAGGCTACAAAATTCGCGGGGGTACGCGGTAATTCATCATATGCGCTAACCATTGTAAAACTCCGTTCTATATTTATTTTCATATCCTGTTGAAAAGATATGTATTTCTCAGAAATCTTGCATTTATGCTTTAGTCGAGTACGATTTTACAAATTTTAAGTATTTGAATAGTAATAAAAATATTTCACCCTGCTTAAATGTTTTGAACGCATGGGTTCCCAAGTTTGATTTTTTAGGTATTTTACTCTAGTTGAATCATTAAAATAATATGAGCCAGAGAATAATAATGAAAATACAACAGGCGGATAAAATTTGGCGAAATTGGTCAGGGAGCCAGTTCAGTACTGCTCGGATTGTTCAGCCCAGCCAGATCAGTGAATTACAAAGTTTAGTGAAGACCCATGCACACATTCGTGCAGTGGGTGCAGGACATTCCTTTAGCCCCTTGGCCAAGACAGATGAGGTGTTGCTTAATCTCGATCAGTTCAAAGGTGTGGTTGCCTTTGATCAAGAGAAAACACAGTGCACCGTGTACGCCGGTACGCGTTTATATGATTTGGGGAAAGATCTGACACCGATCAATCAGGCCTTAATCAATCAGGGCGATATAGACCAGCAAAGTCTGGCCGGAGCGATTTCGACTGGAACGCATGGCACGGGCATCGATTTACCTTGCATATCCGCTTTCGTGGAAGGCTTTGAATTGCTGACCGCAGATGGCGAGCTGTTGCAATGTCATCGTCAGCAGAATACCGAAATATTTCAGGCTGGACGGGTGGCATTGGGCAGCTTGGGTATATTGACCCAAATCACCCTGCAAAATCGTCCCAGATATAAACTAAAAGAACAGATTCGGCTCTGTTCATTAAAAGACATATTTACTCATATTGATCAATGGAAACATCAGCACCGGCATATTGAATTTTGGGCTTTTTTACATGCCGATCAAGTGATGCTGAAAACTCTGGATGAAACGGATGCAACCATTCAGCCGAGAACAGAGAGCTGGCCTTCGGAAGATGCCTTGCTGACCTTGTGTTCAGAATTGACTCGAAAGTTGCCTGCTACGAATCCTTATCTGCAAAAATTGCTCGGTGTCTTTGTCAAACCGACCTGCTATGTCGATTGGTCGCATCGCATTTTCCCCACCCCGCGTAATACCAAATTTAATGAAATGGAATATCAGATTCCGGTTGATTCAGGCTTGCAGTGTCTGGACGAGATTCTGCATATTTTACGTAAACATCAGGTGCCGATGTTTTTCCCGATCGAGTTCCGTTATGTCAAAGGCGATGAGATCTGGCTGAGTCCTTTTTATCAGCGCGATTCAGTGTCTATTTCTATTCACCAGTTCTATAAACAGGATTACCGCACCATCTTTGATCTGATTGAACCGATTTTACAGAAATATCAGGGACGGCCGCATTGGGGCAAATTGCATAGCATGAGCACCGCTTCGCTGCGCGAACTCTACCCAAAATGGGATGATTTTATGGTGCTACGTCAGCAACTGGATCCGCAGCAAAAATGGCTCAATCCGTACCTAAAGCAACTGTTTTTGTCTGGTAAATGAGGAGAGGGTGATGCAATCGAATTATTTTCAGCAGTTAACACAGGATTTAAAACAGCAGGGCACTGGCACACCGCAACTGATTCTGGATTTGGCGCAATATCGACATAATCTGGAGGTTATGCAGTCGAAATTGCCTGAACAGTTACAACCGCGTCTGGTGGTGAAATCCTTGGCGAGTATTCCGCTACTCAAACTGGCCAGTGAAAAACTAAATACCCAGCGCTTTATGGTTTTTCATCTGCCGCATCTTGCGGAAATTATGGAGGCATTTTCACAAGCGGATATTCTGTTGGGAAAACCGATGCCAATTCAGGCGCTAAAATCTTTTTATCAAACTTTATCTGATCAAAATAAAATCAATGATCAAGGAAGTATTCAATGGCTGATTGATGATGTAGAACATCTGCAACAATATCTTCAGCTCGCACAACGACTCAATATTCGTTTGCATGTAAACATTGAAATTGATGTGGGGCTGCATCGTGGCGGCGTACAAACGCAGCAGCAATTTATAACCTTAATGAAGCTGATTCAGCACAACGCGGCTTATCTCAAACTTTCGGGTCTAATGGGCTATGATGCACATGTCGCCAAACTGCCAAAAATTTTGAAAAGTCCCGACAAAAGTTATCAGCAATCGCAGCAGATGTATCAACAATACAAAACTATTTTGCAGCAGCAATTCCCAGATTTATGGCATGCAGGTCTGTGTTTTAACGGCGGTGGCAGTCCGACCTTTATGCAGCATTGTCAGCACAGTGTCTGTAATGATCTGGCTTTTGGCTCGATGCTGCTCAAGCCAGGCGATTTTGATTTGGCGAATCTGGCTGAACTGCAATGTGCACTCTGGATTGCCGCACCCATTTTAAAAGTTTTGCCTTGTGGCCAGATTCCCGGTCTGGAGCTGATGAATCATCTTCCACATCAATATAAAGCCGTATTTATTTATGGGGGCTATTGGCGAGCGGATTATATCTACCCTGAAAAAAGCCGACCGCATGTGTTGTATGGCCGCAGTAGTAACCAGGAGATGCTACAGGTGCCTATACAGTGCGATATTCATGTCGATGATTATGTGTTTATAAGACCGACACAAAGTGAAGCTATCATCCCGCAATTCGCTCAGCTTTATGCTTATACAGAAGGAAAGTTTCTCCAGTGGCAGACGTTCCGGGAATAACCACATTCTGAAATGAAAAATGAGCCTAAGCCTTTAACGATCAGGCACAGATTTGACGGTAAATCTTATTTTTATTGGGAAAAGGTTTAATCATGCGGCCAAGCCGTGTAAAATTCGAATCGATTTTATTTATCCACCGTTTTTATCTTTTGAGGCTGTGCCTCGATCATAATCTCGCGGTGATATGCTCCATGGTACGGGGCATCACTCCTTAAGGATTTCTTATGCCAATTATCACTTTGCCAAATGGCGATCAAAAACAGTTTGATCACGCCGTATCTGTGATGGACGTTGCACTTAGCATTGGTCCTGGTCTTGCAAAAAATACAGTTGCTGGTCGTGTCAACGATCGTTTGGTTGATGCGTCTGATCTCATCACTGAAGATGCAACACTACAAATTATCACGCCTAAAGACGAAGCCGGTGTCGAGATCATTCGCCATTCTTGCGCGCATTTGGTCGGTCATGCGGTTAAGCAACTGTTCCCAGAAGCAAAGATGGTCATTGGTCCGGTCATTGAGGAAGGTTTCTACTATGACATCTGGATGCCACGTCCGTTTACCTTAGACGACATGGCAGCGATTGAAGAGCGTATGAAAAAGCTCATCGATCAAGACTATGATGTTGTGAAAAAAATGACGCCGCGTGATGAAGTGATTGCTGAATTCACTGCGCGTGGCGAAGAATACAAATTGCGCCTGATCGCAGACATGCCTGAAGAAACACAAATGGGCTTGTACTACCATCAGGATTATTTGGATATGTGCCGTGGTCCGCATGTACCAAATACCAAATTCCTCAAATCGTTCAAGTTGACTAAAATCTCTGGTGCTTACTGGCGCGGTGACGCGAAAAACGAACAGCTACAACGTATTTACGGTACAGCGTGGGCAGACAAAAAACAGCTTGCTGCCTATGTAAAACGTATTGAAGAAGCTGAAAAACGCGATCACCGTAAAATCGGTAAAGCGCTAGACTTGTTCCATATGCAAGAAGAAGCACCCGGTATGGTGTTCTGGCATCCGAACGGCTGGACCATTTACCAGGTTCTTGAACAGTACATGCGTAAAGTTCAGCAAGACAACGGTTATGAAGAAATCCGTACACCGCAAGTGGTTGATTTCACGCTGTGGGAAAAATCAGGACATGCTGCTAACTATGCAGACAACATGTTCACCACGCATTCTGAAAATCGCAACTATGCGGTGAAGCCAATGAACTGTCCTTGTCACGTGCAAGTGTTCAACCAAGGCTTGAAGTCATACCGTGATCTTCCTGTACGTTTGGCAGAGTTTGGTTCATGTCATCGTAACGAACCATCAGGTTCTTTACATGGCATTATGCGTGTGCGTGGCTTTACTCAGGATGACGCGCATATTTTCTGTACCAAAGAACAGATTGGTCCTGAAGTTGCAAACTTTATCAAATTGACACTGGATGTATACAAAGATTTTGGCTTTGAAGAAGTACAAATGAAGTTGTCGACGCGTCCTGAAAAACGTGTGGGTGATGACAAGCTTTGGGATATGGCAGAAAAATCTTTGGCAGATGCTTTAGATGCTGCAGGTCTTGAGTGGGAACTTCAACCAGGCGAAGGCGCATTCTACGGTCCGAAGATTGAATTCTCTCTGAAAGACTGCTTAGGTCGTGTCTGGCAGTGTGGTACCATTCAGTGTGACTTTAACTTGCCAGAACGTTTAGATGCGTCTTATGTCACTGAAGATAATGACCGCGATCAGCCAGTAATGTTACATCGTGCAATTCTTGGCAGTTTCGAGCGTTTTATTGGTATACTGATCGAACACTACGCAGGCTTCATGCCACCTTGGTTGGCACCAATGCAAGCGTGTGTGATGAACATTACCGATTCTCAAGCTGAGGCATGTGAGTCAGTCGTCGCAAAACTTAAAGAAAACGGTATCCGTGCAATTTCTGACTTGAGAAATGAGAAAATCGGCTTTAAGATTCGTGAACGTACATTAGAGCGTATTCCTTACTTACTGGTACTTGGGGACCGTGAAGTAGAGGAAGGTACCGTAAACGTGCGTACCCGCTCAGGAACAAATTTGGGTACTATGTCAATCGATGCTTTCGTTGACCTAGTAAAAGCAGCCGTAGCCGAACGCGGCCGGTACATTGTGGAGTAACAGCGATTAAACAGCCTGACCGTAATCAACAGGGCGGTAACAAATCAAACCGTCCTGCCTTGAATGATGAAATTCGTGCGAAAGAAGTCCGTCTTGTCGACGAAAATGGTGAGCAAAAAGGGATTGTAAGCTTAGCTGACGCCCTACGCGCAGCAGAAAGTGTTGAACTTGATCTTGTTGAGATCGTAGCAAACGCTGAGCCACCAGTATGTAAGATTATGGACTTCAACAAGCATTTGTTTGATCTTAAGCAAAAGCAGAAAGAAGCGAAGAAAAAACAACATCAAGTCCAGGTGAAAGAAATCAAGCTACGCCCGGGTACTGATGTTGGTGATTACAACGTAAAACTACGTGCAATCATCAAGTTCCTTGAAGAAGGTAACAAGGTGAAAATCACGCTTCGTTTCCGTGGTCGTGAAATGGCGCACCAACAGTTGGGTCTAGCTCAATTGCAAAAAATTGAAGCTGACGTGGCTGAATTCGGTACTGTTGAGCAGATGCCGAAAATGGAAGGGCGTCAAATGGGTATGCTACTTGGTCCTAAAAAGAAAAAGTAAGCACTCATTAAGCGAAAAAAGCCCTGCATATGCAGGGCTTTTTTTATTCTTTAAAATTCCAGGCGCTTTGTATGGCGTACATAATCTGTTGAGCTTGCGGGCGGGAAAACATCGACAGCTGAATCCGGAAAAATCCAAGACAAATTTGATTTATTAGACCGGATTGATGCAATTTAAAATCCAAAGTGCCATCACGTTGACTAATCACATGCGCTGGCATGTTATAGAGCCAGCGTTTGAGATGGGCTTTGAGAGAATCATAGCGCGGATTCAGAAAACTATACTGTACGGAATGTCGTTTTAAGCACAGGCTGATGCGGAAACCGGCCAAAGTATAATAAATGGCTTGTGAGGTTATTTTGAGTTTGGTTCCCTGCATAAGCAGCGAAAGACCAAGAAAGCCGCCAATATAAATATAAAAGTCAGGAGACTCCTGCCATAAAAATAATAGTCCTTGGAAAAAACTGGAATTGCTACGCACACTGCTGAAATAAAAAATGCTGAATATTCCGACCGGATAACAAAACAGCAAATATCCCGTAGTGCGCATGATCGGGCTAGCTTGATGAAACAGGATGTTTTCTGGCACATTCATGGTTTATTTTTATGATCAGAAAGCGTATTGCCTTAATGAGCTTAGGTAATCTGTAGCCAAAAAGAAAGGCCCTTTCGGACCTTCCTTTGCGTACTTAATCAAGCTTATTCCACTGATTTTTCATCGTTTGCAATGAGCAGTTTATTGCCAATCGGGATTTGACGTGGCAATTTTTCTTCTGGAATAATGCGCTGCAAGTCGATGATCAACAAACCATTTTCATAGTCTGCCTGTTGTACCTCAATATATTCATCCAGACGTAAAGACAATTTAAATGCACGTCGCGCAATGCCTTTGTGCAGGAATTCAATACTGTCATTGTTTTGATTTTCAGGCTTGCCTAAAATGGTCAGCAACTTATTTTCCAGACGAATGTCGAGTTCTTCCTGACGAAAACCCGCAGTTGCCACCACGATGCGGTAATTATTCTCACCATGCTTTTCGATATTATACGGTGGATAATTCGGTGCATCGCTTTGCATGGCATAGTCAATAAAGTCATTCAGACGATCGAAACCGATGCTACGACGAAATAATGGATGAAGATTTAAGTTACTCATGATTAGAACCTTCTCACTTAAGCAAAGTTATAAAAACAAGAAAATAAGATCTGTCATGTGAGACATCGACAGGGCATAAGATTGACGCAATCCTTATGCAGAAATAAATATGTGTTTGGGGCTGAAATTTTCAAGATCAAAAATAAAAAATTATATAAATTTTTAGGGCGTGTCCTCATTTGAAGAATTGGTTTTAAATACTTAAAATCCTCCTTTGAGTTATTTTTATTTCTATATTTTCAATGGCACGTACTCTTCTTACCGATGATATCTG